>NZ_WIPE01000040.1:0-29807 GCF_009760835.1 Bacillus sp. EE-W1
TTAGGTGGGGGATCAACTGCCCATAAAAGTTTCACTTTATAAGCTTAATCCAAACCGTTTTAATTCAATGAAAATCCCCTCTAATTGCTTTCCTTTATCCGTTAATGTGTACTCTACACGAGGCGGAACTTCTGGATATACTTTTCTCGTTATAATGCCTTGAGATTCTAGTTCTTTTAGTCGAAGCGATAATGTTTTCGGGCTAATCCCATTCATTGATTTTTGTAAATCACTAAAGCGTAATGTTCCTTCGATAAGAAGGTCGCGAATGATTAAAAACGTCCATTTTGTACGAATTACGTCAAGTGTTTTAGCGATAGGACAAGGTATGCCAGGTAAACCTTTCGTTAATTCAACTGGATCTATATTGTTCATGGAACTAGCCTCCATAAAATTTTTTTGGATGAATTTGCTTTATAGTATCACAAAACTATACTTTTGGTAACTATATGAAAAAAATATCACTACTTCCATAAAGGAAGTTAGTGCATATACAATAGCAATATGAAATACAAAGGGTTTATATGAAGGAGGAGGTGATTTTCATGGGGATAAAGAAGTTGTTTGGATTCCTTAGTTTGTTTGTTGTTTGTATTGTACTTGTAGCATGTAGCGGGGAACAAAAAACGGAAATCCAGTTATTAAAAGAAATGCCAAAGCCAAAAGCGATGACAATTGATCCCTCACTAAGTAAAAAGGAAGCGACCGAAATGGTTCATGCAGCGCAGCGTTTTTATGCATTTTGGGATACAGGTAAGGAGGAACTTATTCTGCAAACTGTTTCTGAAGATTTTTCCGATAATACATTGCCGAAAGGGCGACCACAAGGCACTGAAGGATTAAAGTTTGCGGCACAAAATTTTCGTAAAGTCGTTCCTAATATACATTGCGAGATTGAAGATTTATTAGTCGTCGGTGATAAAGTAACAGCTCGTCTTTCTTTTACAGGAACGCATAAGGATAAGAAAATCAATTTTTTTGCAATTGATATTTTACATGTGAAAGACGGAAAGATAACGGAAGACTGGCATTTAGAAGATAATCTTACGCTGAAACAACAGCTTGGGTTAATAGCCGAGGAATAAAATAGGGGAGAGAAAAGTGATGAAAAATATATTTATTATAAATGGACATGAAAAATACGGTACGAAAGAAGGACGATTAAATAGAACGTTAGTTGATTATATGGTAACGGTATTAAGTGAGAAGCATCATGTGAAAACAACAACGATTCAAGATGGCTATAGTATTAAAGAAGAACAAGAGAAGTTTTTATGGGCGGATGTTGTGATTTATCAAACACCGATTTACTGGTTTAGTGTACCGGGCTTATTTAAAACGTATATGGATGAAGTATATGAATATGGTTTGTTCTTTAAAGGTGCTGATGAATATGGAACAGGTGGTTTATTAAAAGAGAAGCAGTATATGTTTTCTACAACTTGGAATGCACCTGAAAAGGCATTTGGAGATAAGACGAAGTTCTTTGAAGGGGAAAGTTTAGAGTCAACGCTTAGCCATTTACACCGCGTGCAAAAGTTTCTTGGCATGAGTCCGTTAAAGAGCTTTGCTTGTTATGATGTGGTGAAGAATCCTACAATTGATAAGTATTTAGAGAACTTGAAGAATCATTTAGAAGAAATCATTTAATAATTACAGCCATCCCCATATTTAATGCGGGGATGGCTGTATCCATAATTTCGCAAAATTTGCCCAGCCGAATGAATCAATTGTTACATTTTTTAAAGAAGAAGGGTATGTTTTTTCTTTTTAAAACGGATCAACTTCAGCTAAATTTGGAGTAGTACTAGGCTGTAGCAAAAGATTTTTTAACGTTCCTACTTCAGAAAGAGCTACTAATATGTAGCCACTAATCAGTACAATAAGCCCAATGACGCGTAACGTTTGTAAGCTTACTTCATTATTATTCGTTTCCGTTGGATTTGGGGGCGTTGAAGGTGGATTATTGTTCATAGCTAGGCTCCCATCTTTTTTTATTTATATATGTGTAAAATTATTATTTAACTTATGGATAGGAATCGTATAGTCATTTTCACTATATGAGAAATGCCTATGAAAAGTGATTAGAAATTTGGGGACGAAGAAGGGAGGAATCCACAGGTCATTAAAAATGATATTCCTTTTTAATTTTCATACAAATAAAAAGGTTAACCAAAGTAGCTAAACAGCTATTTTGGTTAACCTCTAATAACTATCCTAATATACGCAATGATTCTTCAATAAACGCTGGGATATCCTCCGGTTGTCTACTTGTTACTAGCTGATTTTGGCATACGACAACCTCTTTGTCATGAAAATTTCCGCCGGCATTTTTCAAATCGACCGAAATGGATTTATATCCAGTCACATCACGTCCTTCAAGCGTTTGGGCAGTGATGAGTAATTGGGGGCCGTGACAAATAGCAAAAACAGGTTTTTTCGCATCCATAAATGCTTTGCTAAAGCGAACGAAACGTTCATCTGCACGAAGTATATCTGGGGAAAATCCGCCTGGTATGAAGAGGGCATCAAAGTTCTCTGGAGAAACATCATCGATACCTTTATCAATTACAACTTCACTTTTTCCTTGTTTACCGTGTACCGTTTTACCTTTTTCTGCTTCAATAGTTGTTAATTCATATCCCTTTTGTTTAAAAGCTTCTGCTGGCTCTGTGTATTCTGTGTCCTCGAAATAATCTGTTATTAAAGTAGCAATTTTTTTACTCATTCTAATCCGCTCCTTACATTATATTATCGGTTCCAGAATCGTCCTTGGGCAATGCCTTCTATAAATGATTCAATTGAAGTATCTGTTAAGTTGTAAACTCCTCCTCCATCCAGTTTAACCTTACTATGGTCTAAAGCATGAGGGTCGCTAAGGACATAGGCTATCGGTTTAAAGTGTTTAAAAGTAGTTTCTGCAAATTCTAAAACAGGGGGTTTAATGACAGATTCACTACTAAACACTAAGACTGCATCAAAAAGTGAGGAGTCTGCTGTTGTATAAGTATCCGTTACTTTAATAGAATCATTGAAATGATGAATTTTATTATCTATGATGCCATAGTTAATTCGGTGCTGTGCAAAAGCTTGAATCCATTCGAACAGAAGGGAAATGCTTGGATCGCCATTTAATAGAATTGCCACATTTTTGGAATCAGCTTTAAAAATAGTATTGGACATGCTGAGTGCAGGTGATTTTGCATCCGAATTTATTTCTTGATTTTCCTTAGGCAAGGGAGCTCCAATCATGTTAGCGACTTCCTTTGCTAATTGACGATCGACGTGGTTTAAAAGAGCAATTACATTTGCCTTCACCATGTCTGATTTGCACTTCCCAACTTCAAAGCAAAATGCGTCTTTTATGTGCTGCTTTTCAATAGCATTCATACTATTGTAGAAAAGTTTAGCCTGAGAATAAAAGTTAAGGAAGCTTTTACTGCGCCCCCTAATTTTATGTCCATCAACCTTTTCTTGATAATGTTCATATCCGCCCTGTTCGGCTTGGACGGTTGCTGGTTGATTGTTATTTAAGCCATTAGGATGATAGCTTGTTTGACCGCGATGAATCTGCATTTGATGCATACCATCACGTTGATTATTATGAAAAGGACATACAGGCTGGTTAATAGGAATTTGGTGGAAATTAGGACCTCCTAAACGAGATAATTGTGTATCTGTATAGGAGAACAATCTTCCTTGCAGAAGAGGATCATTTGAAAAATCAATACCTGGTACGACATGGCCAGGGTGAAAAGCTACCTGTTCCGTTTCGGCAAAGAAGTTATCAACATTTTTGTTCAGTGTCATTTTACCAACTAGTTTTACAGGAACTTCTTCTTCAGGCCATAGTTTCGTTGGATCTAAAATATCAAAATCAAATGCATGCTCATCTTCTTCCGGAATTAACTGTAATCCAAGCTCCCATTCCGGATAATCGCCTTTTTCAATTGCTTCGTATAAATCTTGACGATGGAAATCAGGATTTTTCCCAGCAATCCTTTGAGCCTCATCCCATACTAATGAATGAACCCCTAGGGTAGGTTTCCAGTGAAACTTTACGAAGTGGGCTTTTCCTTCTTTATTAATAAGTCGAAATGTATGAACTCCAAAACCTTCCATCATTCGTAAACTACGCGGAATTGCGCGATCACTCATCTGCCACATAACCATATGAGTAGACTCGGGATTATGCGCAACAAAATCCCAAAATGTATCATGAGCACTAGCTCCCTGAGGAATATCATTATGTGGCTCTGGTTTAACTGCATGTACAAAATCAGGAAATTTAATAGCATCTTGGATAAAGAATACTGGCATATTATTACCTACTAAATCATAGTTACCTTCATCTGTATAAAATTTTGTGGCAAATCCGCGCACATCTCTTACTGTGTCATTGGATCCTTTAGAGCCTTGAACGGTCGAGAACCGTACAAATACAGGTGTTTTTTTTGAAGGGTTAGTAAGAAAATCTGCTTTTGTATATGCCTCTAAAGATTCATAAAGCTGAAAATAACCATGTGCGCCAACTCCGCGCGCATGAACAATCCTTTCAGGAATTCGTTCATGATCAAAGTGGGTCATTTTCTCGCGAAAGTGGAAATCCTCCATTAAGGTTGGGCCTCTTAAGCCCATCTTTAAAGAAAATTCATCCTCGGCTATTTTTACTCCTTGGTTTGTTGTTAAAGCGTGTTTGCATTGATTATCTGTAATGTGATGTTCCAATTGCTCCATTTTCTTATTCACAATATAGGCACCTCCTTTGCCCTGTTAATTTAATACATACCCTTTTTATTAGGACGTAAACATGTATTATCGTTTTTATATGTAAAATTATAAAATATCGATTGTGCCGATGATTCTTGTTTGAGGAGGAAAAATAAAAAAGCCAAGGAGAGAATTTATTTTCTCCTTGGCTTTTATGATAATCCCTTTCGTTAAAACGAGGAAACGCGTTGCTTCGTTTTTGGTACAATAATACATTTGATCCAGAGTAACCCGACAATCATAATGATAAGGCTATGTAAAAATTGTCCTGTAGCAATGAGTATAACAATTGAAAATACAATGAGTTGAATGCTTAGCAATATAAAGATTAAGTGAAGAAATTGATTCATTCGTTTCTCAGTATCAATTGGATATAATGCTACAATAATATTTCCCGAAAAATATTTCCATAGGGAACGGAGCTGCATAGAAATCATATATAGGACGATGTAAGCGATAGCGCCTTTTACGTATATGTTTGGTATAAAATATAAGGCGAAGGCACCGATCAACCCTAAACGAATATATATACCGAAATAATCATTCCCACGTAAAAATGCTAGTGTATGTAAATAGAAGAAAGTTGCTCGTTTTTTATGTAATAAAGGTTCAATCCAATTTGTAAGCCATTTTCTTTTACTTACTTGCTTATTTAGTTGTGGAACATCGGTGAAAATGCTAGCAAATTGATAAAAACGAACGTTCATTTTTTCTTCTTGCTCGATTATGTAATCCCACGGTATTCGTTTTGTAGGCTGTTTTTTCGTGTATAGAAGTAGGAAAGCAAGTAGTAAGAGCAATCCGCCTAATATGAGAACATGTGCCGAGTAAAATAGCATGTAAATGATTAGGGCGTTACAAGTAATACGAATAATGAACCATATGTTTTTTTCATGACTATCACGCCACATCCAATGTGTATATATATTCCAAGCTTTCGTAATCATTAAAACGATAAAGATTGTACATAAGAAAGGTACAGTTAATTGTAATGATTGCAGTGCAAGTGGAACGAGAATAAGGAACGTAAATAATAATGGGAAAAGCTGAATGATGTAATTATATAGAAGAGATTTTTTAAAATAAGACGTTAGTTTCTCTTCTAATGCAAGCAAATAGACAGCATCAGGTTTTTGAATAAATGTACGGATCGGGCATCTCGTTATAATGAATGTAAGTACAATCGTGATAAGTAGTAAAGATATTCCTTTAGAAGGAGATGCTTTTAGAAACTGAGCATAGTAATATGCGCCAACGCATGAAATAAAGATAAAGCTATATAGTAAACCGTTAATCATACGTGCAAAGTATGTAATGATATTTTGAATATGTTGTTGGAAGCGACTGCTCCATAGTGATTCGATTGACATGTTTTTCACCTCTTTGTTCTATTATATATGTTTTACAAAAGAAAAAACGAGCAAATTGCGTTATGCAACTTGCCCGTTTTTCTTTTCGTTATTTTTTTTCTCATCACGATTCATTAATGGATAGAAAGCAAATCCGATTACGAATAAACCAATTCCGAGAAGGAACGTTTTTATATCGGATGCGCCGGTTTTAATAACCCATAGTGCGTAGCAAAGTGCGATTACTGCTACTATGCCATCTGTAATTCTTGCCCGCATTTCATTTTTATATGTTTCACCAGTTGCGACTAGTTTTAACTGGAAGATTGGTGAAACGAGATATGGAATGAGGTAGGCTAGTGTTGATACGGTAATAACGAATGTATAAGCTTCCGCAATTGTTCCGGATAGTGTTGAGAATAAGAACACTTGCGACATAATGTTTGTTAATCGTAATGAGTAAATTGGACTTCCTTTTTTATTTGTTTTCGTAAAGAAGGAAGGGAAGAAACCTTCTTTTGCAGCTTGATATGGTACTTCTGAGCTTAATAAAATCCAGCCCAAGATAGAACCGAATAGGGAAGTAAGAGCAAGTAATGCCATCAGTTTCCCGCCGCCATGCCCCATTGCAGCGTTTAATGCGTCTGCTAATGGACGTTCAGAAGCTTGTAATTTATCAACGTGAAGGACACCCATTGTTAAAATTGTAATTCCTAAGTAAATCGCAACTGTAATAAGTAATCCCGCAACTGTTGCGCGTTTTACTGTTTTAGGAGAGGTAGCACGGTTTGATAAAAGTACTGCTGATTCAATTCCGATAAATGCCCAAAGTGTTGTAAGAGCGGCTAAATTTACTTGTGAAAGAAGGCCGTGTGATACACCTGATTTATCGATCATCGGTGTGTACCATTGTCCAAACTTAGAAGCCTCGAATGCAAATAACGTAACGACGATGAATAAAAGGAATCCTGTTACTTTCGTTGTTGTTGCTAAGAAGTTTAGTTTTCCAGCTCCGCTTACACCGTTTGTTAATATAATATGAGTTCCCCAAAGTAAGATGGAACAAATCGTAAATGTAATTAGTTTTCCGACTTCTATGTTAAAAGAACCGATTGAAAATAGTAGTCGTGTATCTTTCATAATTGGGAAGAAGAGTGATAAATATCCCGCGAAAGATGTAATGATGGCAACGTTACTTGCCCAGTTTGCAACCCAATATCCCCATACCATACTGAAACCAGCCATTTTTTTCTTTTTTGGTGTTGAGAATAAAGCATATGCATGACTTTGTGGTCCTGTCGTTAAATCAGGACGACGAATTGCTAAATTACCGAAAACAAGAGCTAGCATTAAAACACCAAACCCTGTTGTTAACCAAGCTAAAGTGACACCGAGAGGGCTTGCTGTTTGTGCCAACGTACTTGGCACCATGAAAATACCAGCGCCAACCATGTTACCGACAACGAAAGCTGTTAGTACCCAAAAGCCCCATTTTTTTTGTTGCATAGAAAATACCTCCAAAGTTAGTATAACCAAGTCAAGCGAGGAGATATGTATGTCTTCTTAGTAGAGAAGAGAAGTCCCAAACAAAACAAAAAAAGCACGTAATTTGCCGCTACATGCTTTCTATCTTATAAGAAACCCACGACATACCTCTCGATAGCTCTCCACAAACGAAACGTTTGTGACAGTTCTGCACTTATTAAATGCAGACCCAGCAAGCGTGCATGGTGGACACAACTTACTTCGGCAATCATTCCTTTCTCATTCCTTCATCAATGCCACTACATCTCCTGAAATGATACTCTTAATGACTGCAACCTCTACCTCACCGAGATACGAATGAGGATTTAAATATTAAATTAACGTCTTTAAGAGTAACAAATGTATTTTTATACGTCAATGGATATAGTAATAATCAGATTATAGAGAAGAGTTTGTGATTAGGAATGAATAATTATTTGATATAAAAAGAAGCTGATCCAAAATTAGATCAGCTTCTACATATAAGATTAAACTAAGTTTAATACTGTTACTTTTTCACGTGTCATAGACTCAAGGCTCTTACGAATACCTTGTGCGCCCATACCTGAACCTTTTACACCGATGAATGGGAAGTGGTCAGGGCCGCGCTCTGTGCGTCCGTTAATTTGAACAGAACCAGTTTCGATTTTGTTAGCAATTGCAAATGCTTTGTTAATGTCTTTTGTGAAGACACTTGCTTGTAAGCCGAACTCTGATTTGTTAGCAATTTCAATTGCTTGCTCATCTGAAGAAACACGGATGATTGGAAGGATTGGGCCGAATGGCTCTTCCCAAGCAACTTTCATTTCTTCTGTTACGTGGTCGATTAATGTTGGGTAAATTAAGTTACGCTCACGTTTGTTACCGATAACAATTGTTGCACCTTTTTCTACAGCGTCGTCAACTAAACCTTGAACGAAGTCAGCAGACTTGTCGTCGATTAATGGAACGATTGTGCTATCTTGTTCTGGAGATCCAACTGATAGTTCAGCTACTTGCGCTTTTAATAAGCTAACAAGCTCATCTGCTACGTTTTCGTGTACAAGTACACGTTTAATAGCTGTACAACGTTGACCAGAGTAAGAGAATGCACCGCTTACGATATGGTTTGCAGCATCTTGTAAGTCAGCATCTTCACGAACGATACCAGGGTCTTTACCACCAAGTTCTAATACAAGTGGAATCATTGCAGCTTTTTTCGCTAAATGTTTACCTGTGTTTGTACCACCTGTGAACGATACCATATTGATGCCTTCGTGTTCTACTAAGTAGTCACCAATTACAGAACCGCGTCCTGTAGCTACGTTTACAAGACCTTTTGGAAGGCCAGCTTTATGAAGTGCTTCAACCATTTTAATACCACTAATTGCACCTTGGGTTGCTGGTTTGAAAATAACAGCGTTACCCATAATTAATGCTGGTGCAAGTTTTGCAGCAGATAAGTTTACTGGGTAGTTAAATGGTGCGATTGCTAATACAACACCAAGTGGTGCGCGTTGGATGATCGCAAGTTTAGATTTCGTTCCGCCAGGGAAGCTATCGCCCATCATGCTTTCTCCGTGCATATGAAGAGCTTCTTCGATTGTGTAACGAATGAAATCAGCTGTACGAACAACTTCTTTCTTCGCATCTTTATAACCTTTACCGACTTCTTTCATAATGATATCGGCAATTTCATCTTGCATATTTACGAGCTCATCAGCCCATTTATATAAATATTTTGCGCGATCTTGTAGAGAAGCTTCCGCCCATGATTTTTGAGCTTCTTTTGCAGATGCAATTGCTTCATCTACTTCTCCGCGAGTAATTGCTTGTACTTGTCCAATTACTTCGTGTAAGTATGGAGATGGAATTTCGATTGTTTCTCCTGAAGAGCTTTCTCTCCATTCTCCGTCTAAATAAAATTTGTACGTATTGCTAGTTGTCATGATTAGTCCTCCTAAAATAGCAACTTGTAAGAGTGAGTATAAGGTGATTGTAGGGTGTTTGATAACATTTTTCAAATGAAATGTTTGTGAAAACGATTTCTTATTCTTTTTTTATTTTGTATGCCCTTTCTTACAGAAGATTCCCTTATTTCAAAATGATGTAGCGTATATTTTTATTCGGTTTGTAAAAAACAATTGACAGAATACTCAATAAAGTTGTAAGATTATAAATGGAAAATAAATGAAGGGGGTGTGCGTAATGATTGTAATCGTAAATGTAATGGGCTTAGCTCTGTTAAATGGCAGAAAACATTCATATCATTACGCAACCCGTGCGGATATATAAGGCATCTTTGTCTTATAAAAAGCGTACGTTGCGTATATCGTAACGTACGCTTTTATGCATTTTTGTGCATATCGTCAAGCGGCGGTATGCTTTTTTTGTTTTCCACGTTACTATATAAAACTTTGGAAGGTGGAAAAGTGTGATGAGATTGTATGGATTACGAAATGTAAATGTGATGGATCTGGATAGTGGGTAAAGAAATGGGAGTGAAACGAGAACGAGAAGGGAGAGGTTACATTGTTATCAGTATTACTAAAGTTAAAATGGTTTTTTAAAGAGCATTGGAAGAGATATAGTATCGCCATTGGAGCTCTTTTAATTGTAAATATAGTTGAAGTCATTCCCCCGAAAGTGTTAGGGGTTACGATTGATAATATAAAAACAGGAACGTTAACGAATGCAGCAATTATGCAATTTATTCTTATTTTAATAGGGGTTACGGTAATTGGATATGGTCTTACTTTCGTTTGGCAACATCAATTGTTTGGGGGAGCATTCGTACTGGAGAAGACGATGCGCTCTAAATTTATGGGGCATTTACTTAAGATGACACCGACGTTTTATCATAAAAATCGTACTGGTGATTTAATGGCGAGAGCGACAAATGATTTAAAAGCAATTGCTATGACAGCTGGTTTCGGTATATTAACGCTCGTGGATTCGAGTTTATATATGCTTACGATTGTCTTTATGATGGGATTTACAATTAGTTGGGAGCTTACATTTGCGGCACTTATACCGCTTCCGATTATGGCGTATGCGATGAACATATATGGAAAGAAATTGCATGAGAGATTTACAGTTGCGCAAGATGCGTTCGGAGATATGAATGATAAAGTACTTGAATCGATCGCTGGTGTGCGCGTTATTCGTGCATACGTACAAGAGAACGCGGATCAGGAAAGATTTCATCATTTAGGAGATGACGTATACGAAAAAAATATGAAAGTAGCTAGAATCGATGCATTATTCCAGCCAACTGTGAAAATGCTTGTTGGTCTTAGTTATTTAATTGGTTTAGTGTATGGCGCGTATCTTGTATTTCAATCAAAGGTAACACTTGGTGAACTTGTTTCATTTAACGTGTATTTAGGGATGATGATTTGGCCGATGTTTGCAATTGGCGAATTAATTAATGTTATGCAAAGAGGAAATGCTTCATTAGACCGTGTGAATGAAACGTTAGCGTATGAACCGGATGTCAAGGATCCGAAAAATCCAAAGCTTGTACAAGAGCCGGATTATATTCAGTTCGATGACGTTACCTTTTCATATCCTTCATCAACTGAAACAAATTTAAAAAAGGTTTCATTTACATTAAAACAAGGGGAAACGCTTGGGGTTGTTGGAAAAACAGGAAGCGGAAAAACGACGCTCGTACGCCAGCTTCTTCGTCAATACCCACTTGGAGATGGGGATATTGCAGTCTCTGATGTGACGTTAGATAACATAACGAATGAAAATGTACTCGGATGGATTGGGTATGTACCTCAGGAACATATTTTGTTCTCAAAAACAGCGAGGGAAAATATTTTATTCGGAAACCGAGAAGCGACTGAAGAAGAACTCGAGAAAGCGATTGAAATTGCGGCGTTTACAAAGGATTTAGAGTTTTTACCAGAAGGGTTAGAAACGCTCGTTGGAGAGAAGGGTGTTTCTTTATCAGGAGGGCAAAAACAAAGGATTTCAATTGCGCGAGCTGTCATTCAAAATCCAGAAATTTTAATTTTGGACGATTCTTTATCAGCTGTTGATGCTCGTACGGAAGCAGCGATCATTGAAAATATAAGAACAGAAAGAAGCGGAAAAACGACGATTATTACGACGCACCGTTTATCTGCCGTACAACATGCGGATTGGATTCTCGTTATGGATGAAGGAGAAGTAATGGAAGAGGGTACGCATGAACAGCTTATTCAAAGCGGAGGCTGGTATGCTGAGCAGTTTGAAAGACAACAAGGGGAAAATGAAAGTGCGGATAGTGGGGTGAAAATATGAGCGTTTCAAAACGATTGTTTCAATATGCGATGAAAGTAAAAGGGACAATTTTTGCAGCGATGCTAATGTTATTTATTTTCGTTATCGCAGAGCTTGCTGGTCCTTTCGTCGCGAAAACGATGATTGACGATCATATCGTCGGGATAGAGAAACCTTGGTATGAAACAGAAAAGAGTGAAGAGGCTGTTTCGTATAATGGCGCCTTTTATAAGCGAAGTGATCGCTTCCAGGAAGGTGAGAAAAAAGGAAAAGAAGTACGCGTGATGCAAGTCGGTTTTCAATATTACTTTGTACCGAATAAAGTGAATGCTGAAGGGGCACGTACTGTAAAAGATGATATGATTACCGTCCAAAATGGTAAGGCAGTGCAAGTGTATAAAGCGAAAGCATTAACGAAAGAAGAAGTGTTTGCGTTTTATAAACCAGAAATAAACCCCCTATTATTACTTGGTGGTGGTTATTTCGCTTTATTAGTAGTTGTCTCATTATTTGCATACGGAAAGCAATTTTTCCTACAGAAGGCAGCGAACAAAATTATTCAAATTATGAGGGAAGATGTCTTTTCTCATATTCAAACGTTGCCGATTCGTTATTTCGATCATTTACCAGCAGGGAAAATTGTATCGCGTGTAACGAATGATACGGAAGCCATTCGTGATTTATACGTAACGGTACTGGCGACATTCGTTTCTAGTATCATTTATATTATTGGGATATTCGCTGCGCTATTTTTACTCGATGTAAAATTGGCGACGTTATGTTTACTTATCATCCCAATTTTAATCGTTTGGGCAATTCTTTATAGAAAGTATGCGTCTGTATACAATCATAAAATGCGTTCACGTTTATCTGATATTAATGGGACAGTGAATGAATCTATTCAAGGTATGCCGATTATTCAAGCGTTTCGTCAAGAGCGTGAAACGAAGAAAGAGTTTGAAGAATTAAATGGCGATTATTTTAAATATCAAAATAAAATTTTGAATTTAAATGCAGCAACTTCTCATAATTTAGTGTCTGTATTAAGAAATATCGCTTTCACAGGTGTGATTTGGTACTTCGGTGGTGCTTCATTAAGTGCTTCAGGCGTCATTTCTCTAGGGATACTGTATGCGTTCGTTGATTATTTAACACGATTGTTCTCGCCAATTACAAATATGGTAAATCAGCTTGCTAACTTAGAACAATCGCGTGTTGCATCAGAACGTGTTTTTGAATTGTTAGAGGAAAAAGGGGAAGCAGTAGAAGAGGAACGTATGCCTCGCTTACAAGGAAATGTAAAGTTTGATAATGTGTCGTTTTCTTATAATGGAAAAGATGAAGTGCTAAAAAATATTTCTTTTGAAGCGAAACAAGGAGAGACAGTGGCACTTGTCGGTCATACTGGATCAGGAAAAAGTTCCATTATGAATGTACTCTTCCAGTTTTACGAGTTTGAAAAAGGGAAGCTTACGATTGATGGTCACGATGTAAAAGAGATGCCGAAACAAGCAACGCGTGAACATATGGGAATCGTACTGCAAGATCCGTTTTTATTTAGCGGGACGGTCGCTTCTAATGTAAGCTTAGAGAATGAAAAAATTTCAGAAGATCGCATCGTAAAAGCATTGCGTGATGTTGGTGCTGAACGGTTTGCGAACAATATAGATGAAGAAATTACGGAGAAAGGAAGCACACTTTCAACCGGAGAACGTCAGCTTATTTCGTTTGCTAGAGCACTCGCTTTTGATCCAGCCATTTTAATTTTAGATGAAGCAACGTCTAGTATTGATACAGAAACAGAGGCGATGATCCAACAAGCGTTAGAAGTTGTGAAAAAAGGAAGAACGACATTTATTATCGCTCACCGTCTTTCAACAATTAAAAGCGCAGATCAAATTATTGTGCTTGATAGAGGAACGATTTTAGAAAAAGGCTCTCATGATGAACTAATGAAAAAGCGTGGGCGTTATTACGATATGTACAAAACGCAAATGGAAGGAAACCAGAGCGCTTAATATGTATGGAGGAGAACTTGTGATTTTCACAAGTTCTTTTTTAGTGAATCAGGGCTGTTAAATAAGAAGTATTGTTTTACCTTTTTCTTTATAAATGCTATATTAAAAAATGTTACTTATTTTTTGTATGTAGCGTTATTTTCCCCTTTTGTTTGATTATGAAGAAAAAGGATAAACTAAATAAGAACATTTTCATTGAAAAATTGTTCAAGATTGCATACAATCAATATAGTTTTTAAATTCCTATCAGAATACTTGGAGGATTACCATTATGAA
This sequence comes from Bacillus sp. EE-W1, assembly GCF_009760835.1. NCBI lineage: Bacteria > Bacillati > Bacillota > Bacilli > Caryophanales > Bacillaceae > Bacillus > Bacillus sp. EE-W1. Next base: position 14,189 of record NZ_WIPE01000040.1, read on the forward strand.
AAAATTATTTTCAGTACTTGCAGTAACTACATTAGCAATCGGGATTGTAGCGGGCTGCGGTAAAGAAGAGAAAAAAGATACAGCTAATCAAGATGCGTTACAAAAGATAAAACAAAGTGGTGAACTTGTAATTGGAACAGAAGGTACATATCCACCGTTCACATTCCACGATTCAAGTAATAAATTAACTGGATTTGACGTTGAATTAGCAGAGGAAGTTGCAAAACGTTTAGGAGTAAAACCTGTATTTAAAGAAACACAATGGGATAGCTTACTTGCTGGTTTAGATGCAAAACGTTTCGACATGGTTGCGAATGAAGTTGGTATTCGTGAAGATCGTCAAAAGAAATATGACTTCTCTAGCCCATATGTTTCATCTTCAGCGGTATTAGTTATTGCGAAGGATAAAGATAAACCTGCTACATTTGCTGATGTAAAAGGATTAAAAGCAGCACAATCTTTAACAAGTAACTATGCAGATATTGCTAAGAAAAATGGTGCGGAAATCACGAATGTAGAAGGCTTTAGCCAAGCTGCAGAATTATTAAACACTGGCCGTGTTGATTTCACAATTAATGATAAATTATCAGTGTTAAATTATTTAGAAACGAAAAAAGATGCAAAAATTAAAATTGTAGATACAGAAAAAGAAGCGTCACAAAGTGGATTCTTATTCCGTAAAGGTAGTGACAAGCTAGTACAAGAAGTAAATAAAGCGTTAGAAGATATGAAAAAAGATGGTACGTACGATAAAATAGCGAAAAAATGGTTCGGTGAAAATGTATCTAAGTAGTGCGTTGGTTTCAGATCGATTGTCTACTTGGATAGATATTATGCAGTCTTCCTTCATGCCTATGCTGAAGGAAGCTGTGTTTACGACAATTCCATTAACGCTTATTACATTTATTATCGGGATTATACTTGCGACGTTAACAGCGCTTGCACGTATTTCAGGTAGTCGTATTTTACAATGGATTGCTCGTATCTATGTATCTATCATTCGCGGAACGCCACTTCTTGTACAGTTATTTATTATTTTCTATGGTCTTCCAACTCTTAATATTGAAGTTGAGCCATATACAGCAGCAGTTATTGGATTTTCGTTAAATGTTGGTGCGTATGCATCTGAAATTATTCGTGCTTCTATCCTTTCAATCCCGAAAGGACAGTGGGAAGCAGCTTACACAATTGGGATGACATACCCGCAAGCATTAAAACGTGTTATTTTACCGCAGGCAACGCGAGTATCTATTCCGCCGCTTTCGAATACATTTATTAGTTTAGTGAAGGATACTTCATTAGCATCGTTAATTTTAGTAACAGAAATGTTCCGAAAAGCGCAGGAAATTGCGGCAATGAACTATGAGTTTTTAATTGTTTATTTCGAAGCAGGTCTAATTTATTGGGCAATTTGCTTCTTATTATCTACTGTGCAACAAATATTAGAAAAACGTTCAGAACGTTACACTCTAAAATAACCCTTTCATAAAAGGAGTTTTTGTTTTTATGATTTCAATTCAACATTTACAAAAAAGTTTCGGAGATAATACCGTACTAAAACATATAGATTTATCAGTTGAGAAGGGGGAAGTTGTTGTTATTATCGGCCCATCTGGATCTGGTAAAACGACATTCCTGCGTTGTCTCAACGTGTTAGAAACGCCGAACGCTGGTAATATTCGCATCGGTAATAAAGAGCTCGACTTCTCTCAAAAAGTATCGAAGAAAGATATTGTCAATCTTCGTACGCAAACAGGTATGGTATTCCAGCACCATAATCTATTTCCGCATTTAACAGCACTTCAAAATGTAATGGAAGGGCTCGTTACAGTGAAAAAGATGGGGAAAGAAGAAGCGAAGAAAAAAGCAAACTATTTCCTTGAAAAAGTTGGTCTTGCGGATAAAGTAGACTTATATCCGTTCCAATTATCAGGCGGACAACAACAGCGCGTTGGAATTGCTCGCGCGCTTGCGATGGAGCCGGAAGTGTTACTATTTGATGAGCCGACGTCAGCACTTGATCCTGAACTCGTTCAAGAAGTTCTGAAAGTAATGAAAGAACTTGCTAAAGAAGGCATGACGATGGTCATTGTAACGCACGAAATGCGTTTTGCGCATCAAATTGCGAACCGCGTTATTTTCATGGATGGCGGTGTCGTTGTCGAACAAGGTACACCAGAAGATGTATTTACAAATCCAAAAGAAGAACGCACGAAGAAGTTTTTACAAATGTTGCAGTAAATGAAGGAAGGTCTCAAGGCATATGCCTTGAGACCTTTTTGCCATATATATTTATTTTTGGAATCCGCCAAGGCTTTGCTCAGCCATTGCAACTAGACGTTTTGTAATTTCTCCACCAACAGAACCGTTAGCACGAGCCGTAGAATCTGCTCCTAATTGTACACCAAATTCTTGAGCGATTTCGTACTTCATTTGGTCGATTGCAGCTGTTGCTCCTGGTACTACTAATTGATTTGAAGAATTTTGGTTTGCCATAGGAATATATCCTCCTTAGAGTTATAAAAATTTTTTTTGGTTGGACTAGCTGGAGTTGAACCAGATTATCGCCCCGTTTGGCGCTAATCCATCGGTAATTAAGTTTGTACTCATAGTATGGATGTTACCTAGAAAGATATACGAAATAATAATTTGTAAATTTTGTAAAAAAATCTTAGTGATTTCGTAAATTATGAAATAAGAGTAATCGTTGTATTTTTTAGAAAGAAGGCTAAACTAAGAGCGATATGAAATATGTTTTTCTTTTTGTATCCCGCTATTGTGGGGCAAATCATTAACTTCTTATTTATGACTTACTAAAATTAAATCGGTAGCAACTTTATAGTTCTATTTTAAGTAGGGGGGACAGGACGCTCCTATGCACGGCTAGATGCTCTCTTCAATCTGCTTGTAAATGATAACGTATGGAGGAATCGTGATGGGAATTTGCCCGCTTTGCAACGCATTAGAATCACAAACATATTCTTGTCAAAATTGCCAAGGTATACTCCAAGATTATGGAAAAACTGTAGATTACATAGACGATTATAGTGCGTATATGGACCAAGAATTATTGAGTGCAGTAGATGGATTAACACATAATAATTCAAATGAATACTGCAATCATATTTTTTATTGCGGAGTATGTAACGTGGAAACAGAGGTTGTAGTGAAATTTGTGTAAATAGAAAACTTCCACCTTATGAATGAGGTGGAAGTTTTTGTTTTTGTATTTGTGAGTGAATCATAGGGGATGGGATATGTTCGGTGTTTGTTGGAGTTCCGGACTTTATTTGAGACATTTTTTCTTTTGCATCGCGTAAAGAATGTTCAGTTAAGTAGATGGCATATTCGTAAAATAATTGGCGCGTCAGTTCACTTTGTTCTTTTAACTTTTCATCTTGGAATACAGTTCGCCCAGGTTTAGAGTTTGCTTCAAAGAGCCACGGGTTTTCTTGCGTGTCTAAACCGATATCAAAACCAATTTCTCCAATATTTCCGGTTACTTGTTCATCGAGCGCGTAACTGATTTGTAAGGCTGTATGTTTTAATTTATTTTCAATTTGAACTTGTTTCGTTGAATCTGGAAAAAGTTCTTGCAGTAATTTTGTATCGCCACCGCTATTTACATGCGTTGTTAAGCTACCTTTGCCAGCAATTTTTGCAACGATTGCACTGACCATCCATTGGCCGAAATGATTTTTATTTGTATGAATGCGAAAATCAACAGGTTGCCCATCGAAGCGAAGTAAGGAAATACCTTGTTGTACGATAAACTTTTTTAAATCATGTCCTTTTAACACATGGTTCAGAAGCGTTTCTAATGATTGGTACTTTCTTAGTTTATTTTCTTCATTTTCGCGATAACGACAGTAGTAGCAATTCTCTGTTTGAGAGTAAAATATTTGATGAATGTTTCTCCCGAAGCTACCGTGTATCGGTTTCATGTAAACAGATTTATACGTGCCAAGAAAGCGTTCTACTTGTTCGAAATGTTGAAAAGCTTCCGTGTTTGGTAATAAGGGAGTAATGGATTCATCTTTCATAAGAAGTTGATGCACTTCCCATTTATTGAAAAAACCTGGGTTAAACCACGGAATGGAATAGTCATGCTCTAATTTTCTTTTTGCTCTTACGATCGGTTTATAATTTTCGGCTTTCCGATTTGGTAATCGATCATAAATGACATTCGGTAAAGGGACTTTTTTCTTAATCCACTGTTCCTCTTGAAAGAAATAACCTTCAATTGTTTCGTCTGCCCAGTTTATATGTTGCACACCAAAAACAAATACAAATGGTCGCAAGGTGAATGGTGGCGTTAGTAACTCGCTGAGAGAAGTTGAACGGTTTCCTAAAGGATTAGAAGAGTCATCGTTAAAACCAGTTGTGAAAATCCCGATTAATGGTCCGAAAATAATGGTTTCATTTTGCGTGAATGCATGGATAGTAGTGGAATGAGGAAGTAAAAGTTTCTCTGCAATTTGTTTTCCGATAATGATTTCGCGAGTAAAGGAATAATGAATTTTCACCTCTTCACTTGCAACATGGCGTACGCCGAAGGAAAGAGATGCAATTGGTGGTGTAATGGAAAAAATGTAAGGTAAAGTAATACTATTTGGATGCTCATTTGAAATGTTTAATGTATATATGTGCTCTTTCAAAATGGTGTTACCTCCTTTCATTATGGTGTGAAGCGACTAAACTTTAGTGGTCCGTGATATATTTTTTCGGCTAGTGCATCACTATGACGAATGTAATGTTCGTACGGGGGAATCGTGTTGACATACATAAGCCAAATTGCCCCTTTTTGATCCATAATAGTGGAAAGCTCTAGCTCGAATAACGAAGAATAAGATTCATCTAATGTTTGAAACACTTCATTGATAATGTCATGTAAAGCGTCTTGTAATAATTGTACACCGGTACTAGATAGTACGTATTTAATTTTTGAAAATGAATGCAGCGAGGAATCATCCGTTGCCGAAAGTAAAAGTTGATTCGGAAATGAGCTTTTTTGTATAAATTGGCCGATAGCAGTCCACTTCTGTTCTTTATTTTTTTGCAAAATGGTTCGAATATGGAGCGGGTATGTTAATTGATTTGGTGGTTGCAGCATTGTATGGGTGATGTAACGTGCTGATCGTATGTTAGATTTGTACCAAGATATAAATTCATCTGTCCGTTTGATTGGAGTAGAAGTATGATAGTCACCATTTATCGTATCGATATGAAACGTTTTGTTTTTATAAGTGATCCGGTACAGACTTTCATTGGAATGTGTGTTAGTAGGCCGTATAATAATATCTTTTGTTTTTAATAACAGTTTGAAAATGTTTTGTATCGTTGCTATTTCAAATTTTGGTATATAAGGAGATAATTTTTTATTCGTGAGAAATAAATCATGAAGTTCGCTTAAGTCAATGAGTGTGTTATTTAAAAAGGTAGTGGTAGGACGGTTGTGTAATGAGTGAATAATTGATTTTGCTTTGTTGAAGTCTGTTTCCTCGTTAAAAGAAGAACGATCGTAAATATAAGAAGGAATAGGGAATATTTGCTCTTTCCATTTTCCTGTATCTGTATCATAAATAAGACCAGAGACAAGGTCCGTTTTAGGATCAATACCAAATGGCGTAAACTGGGCCACGACATTATGATAAAGCCGAGCGCGTTTAGCGATTTCGGTGTAATACATTTGCTCATAATGAGGGTGAGAAGTTAAAATACCGAGAACCAACGAAATCACTCCTTTACTAACAAAATGTTGGCATAATAGGCATAGCTATATATTGCAAATACGTTTTTATACCATTATACTTTTGTCCGTATGATGATATGCTATAGTTTTGGAGAAGCGAAAGGTTGATTGTAATGAATATATGGTTAAGTATGTTAACGACGACAGGGCTCGGAGCGATTATTGGAGGATTTACAAATCATTTAGCGATAAAAATGTTATTTCGTCCCCATCGCCCTATTTATATTGGAAAATTTCAAGTTCCATTTACACCAGGGTTAATTCCGAAGCGCCGCGATGAACTTGCTGTTCAATTAGGGAAAATGGTTGTCGAACATTTGTTAACGCCAGAAGGAATCGGAAAGAAATTAACAAATGAAGAGTTTCAAAAAGGTTTAATTCAATGGACACAAGTAGAAGTGGATAAAGTAATTACGAATGAACAGTCGTTACGACATATGTTAGAAAAATGGAATGTAGTACATGTAGAAAAAGAGGCGACCGGGAAAATCGAACATGTGATTACAGAAAAAATAGAGGCATTTTTAGCAGAGTATTATACATATACATGGGAACAGGTTTTACCTCATTCTGTTCATGAAAAAATAGAGAATACAATCCCAAATGTCTCGGCATTTATTTTAGAGCGAGGAATTAGTTTCTTTGAGAGTGAAGAAGGGAAAGCACGTCTTTCAAAAATGATTGATGATTTCTTTGCTTCTAGGGGAACGCTACTTAACTTAGTCGGAATGTTTTTAGGGAATGTAAGTGTAGTGGATCGTGTGCAGCCAGAAGTCATTAAGTTTTTAGGGCAAGATGGAACAAAGCAGCTTTTAACTGACGTACTGCAAAAAGAGTGGGAAAAGTTAAAAGGAAGAGATGTAAAAGAATTAGAAACGTTTGTAGAAAAAGAAATGATTGTAAGCTCCATATTGTCAGCAGTTAAAGTGGAGGAAACAGTGAGTAAGTTTTTAAATCAATCTGTGCAGCAAGTATGTGAGCCAGTTCGAGAAACAATCAAGGAAAAGCTAGTCCCAAGTGCTGTAACGAAAGGCTTAAAGTGGGGGACAGAAAACGTAGAAAGTATATTAAACAATCTCCACCTTGCGGAAATTGTCCAACAAGAAGTGTCTACATTTTCAACAGAGCGACTAGAAGATTTAGTGCTGTCCATTACAAGAAATGAGCTGAAAATGATTACGTATTTAGGTGCCTTATTAGGCGGAATGATTGGACTCGTGCAAGGGCTATTACTGTTGTTCCTTATGTAGTAAAGATAAGTACATAGAAATAAAAGTGAAATTTCTTCACATCTCTTGCATAGTTTGATATGGTAAGAAGAGGTGCGTATGTAAATGCACTTAAAAGGCGGTGCGCATGATAAGCGCTAGCCTTCTAAAGGAGGAAAAATAAAATGACAAAAAACATTCATGATGTTGCATATGAATTACAAAAAGCAATCGCTGAAAACGAAGATTTCCAAACATTAAAAGCAAGCTACGCAGCAGTACAAGGTGATGCAAATTCAAAGAACTTATTCGATGAGTTCCGCACAATGCAACTTGGCCTACAACAAAAAATGATGCAAGGTCAAGAAATCACTGAAGAAGATAACCAAAAAGCACAAGAAGTTGTAGCTCGCATTCAACAAGATGCTAAAATCACAAAGTTAATGGAAACTGAGCAACGCCTAAACATCGTTATCACTGACGTTAACAAAATTATCATGCAGCCACTTGAAGAATTATATAACGCGCAACAACAAGCGTAATAGTGGAAGACGCCCTTGTATAGGGGCGTCTTTTTTGTTTGTTATTTGTGGAAATACTCCGTCTTAATATTCTTTTCCTTCAAAAATGTTTCAATTTCTTTTTGCTTCCTACCATTCACTTTCTCAAAGCGTTTTGTAAAAGAAAAATCAGTTTTGAATAAGTTACCATCTTGCGCGAGTTTGTCTAATTCTTGCTCTAGCTCTACTGAAAGTGCCGTAGACGCTGAAATGTAATCATGAATTTCCTTCGAAGGCTGTTTGTAATCATCAGGAATCGTATTGTTACTAATAAAATTAAGGAAATTCGCATCGTTTTGTTGCGCTAAATCTACTAGTTGTTTTAATTTCTTCCGATCGGATTCCGTGACTTCCTCGTCAGACATGGCTGATGAAAGTGGAACGATGTTTTCGTCTAACTCTCCGCTATAATTTAAATACGTTTTTATATTTTGTTTCATTTCGTCTTCGTTAATCGTTTCATTCTTTTTTGAGGAAGTGAATATAGTTTCTGGAATTTTTATCGTTACATCTTTAATAGATTGCACATCGTTTTCTTCCTTATGTTGTGCACGGTTTGAACAAGCTGATAGAAATAAAATTGTAAGTAACATGAGTAGATATAAAGTATACTTCTTCATTTTAATCTCCTTTTATATTCATTATTATCTTTGTAAAATAGCTATATTCCATTTCAAATACTTTACTAAAGTTGCGTATAGATGTTTTACTATTTGGTAACATATGACGGATATGAGTAAACCGCTGCAAAAAGCGATGAACACATTGTAAACATCGGAATAACTGATTTGATGAAACCCTTTAAAAAATCCTAACCCTATTAATAAAATAGGTGAAATGATTAATAGTGGAGTAGCAATGATAAGTGCTAGAAGAATCGGTAATAAAAAGAGTAGTACGAAAAAGGCGATAATGATAAAGGTAAAGTTTAAAACACTTAAGCTCATAACAGAAAATAGTGCGGTTATCATATTTTTGAAGCTTCGTTTCTTGTCAGCATTGCTTATTGCATAGGAAACATTAAGTTCTTTCGCGATCGTTTTGGGGTTTCCTAGTTTTCTAGCAATTTCTTCTTCACATTTCCCATCCTGTTTACCACTGATAAAATGAGTTTCATACTCTGAAATAATATCTTTCTTTTCTGCATTAGGCATATTCCGCAGGGAAGAATTAAGTTGTTCCAAAAATTCATTTTTGTTCATAACAATCACTTTCCTTTATAGAATGATGGATTAAAGTTGAGAATGCTATATTTTGAAAGGGGGATACGAATTACAAAGCGCGTTCCAATTAATGGGTATTCCAATATTTACAAATATATCATTTACTAGTGTTCTTTGCAAGGTACTGTTATGTTTTTAATACTGTGACAAGATGGAAGTTTTTTGTACATTTTTAGAGAAGTTTTAAAAATATTATTTTAGGATAAATAAAGGGTTGTAAGCGCATTCCTTTGCGGCTGTCAAAATAATGTTAAATTCATACTGTTGGAAAAATAATGCATTTGTAATATAATGATAAATAATACTTCACCACATTAATTAACTAGGTGAAATTAAAAATCTTTATTACACACATTATGAAATAAAGGGATGATTAGTTTGAGTACAGGTGTAAAAGCAAACGACGTGAAGACAAAAACAAAAGGAGCAGATCTTGTTGTTGATTGTTTAATTAAACAAGGTGTTACACATGTTTTTGGTATTCCAGGAGCGAAGATTGACTCTGTATTTGATGTACTGCAAGAAAGAGGACCAGAGTTAATTGTTTGTCGTCATGAACAAAACGCAGCATTTATGGCAGCTGCTATTGGTAGATTAACAGGGAAACCGGGCGTATGTCTTGTAACTTCAGGACCAGGGACATCGAATTTAGCGACAGGTCTTGTTACTGCGAATGCGGAGAGTGATCCCGTTGTTGCTTTAGCTGGTGCAGTTCCACGTACGGATCGATTAAAACGTACGCATCAATCTATGGATAATGCTGCACTATTCGAACCAATCACAAAATATAGCGTAGAAGTAGAGCATCCTGATAATGTGCCAGAAGCATTATCAAATGCATTCCGAAGTGCGACTTCCACAAATCCAGGAGCTACTTTAGTAAGTCTTCCGCAAGACGTTATGACAGCGGAAACGACTGTAGAGTCTATCGGTGCGCTTTCTAAGCCACAGCTTGGAATCGCTCCCACACATGAAATTACATATGTAGTAGAAAAAATAAAATCGGCGAAATTACCAGTTATTTTACTCGGTATGAGAGCGAGCACAAATGAAGTGACGAAAGCCGTTCGTGAATTAATTGCGGATACAGAACTTCCTGTCGTTGAAACATATCAAGCAGCTGGTGCAATTTCGCGTGAGTTAGAAGATCATTTCTTTGGCCGCGTTGGATTATTCCGTAACCAACCAGGTGATATTTTACTAGAAGAAGCAGACCTTGTTATTTCGATCGGTTATGACCCAATTGAGTATGATCCGAAATTCTGGAATAAACTTGGAGACAGAACGATTATCCATCTTGATGACCATCAAGCAGATATCGACCATGATTACCAACCAGAGCGCGAATTAATTGGCGATATCGCTTTAACTGTAAATAGCATTGCAGAAAAATTACCGAAACTTGTATTAAGTTCGAAATCAGAAGCAGTGTTAGAACGATTACGTGCGAAATTATCAGAACAAGCAGAAGTTCCAAACCGTGCTTCAGAAGGTGTTACGCATCCGCTTCAAGTGATTCGTACACTTCGTTCTTTAATTAGTGACGATACAACCGTTACATGTGACATCGGTTCACATTCTATTTGGATGGCAAGATGTTTCCGTTCTTATGAACCACGTAGATTATTATTTAGTAACGGTATGCAAACGTTAGGTGTTGCACTTCCTTGGGCAATTGCTGCTACTTTAGTTGAACCGGGCAAGAAAGTTGTTTCCGTGTCAGGTGATGGTGGTTTCTTATTCTCTTCGATGGAATTAGAAACAGCGGTACGCTTAAACGCACCGATCGTACATCTTGTATGGAGAGATGGTACATATGATATGGTTGCGTTCCAACAAATGATGAAATACGGTAGAACATCAGCTACAGAGTTTGGCGATGTCGATCTTGTGAAATATGCAGAAAGTTTCGGTGCAAAGGGTCTTCGTGTTAACACGCCTGATGAATTAGAAGGTGTATTAAAAGAAGCATTAGCAGCAGACGGTCCTGTCATTATTGATGTTCCAATTGACTACCGTGACAACATTAAATTAAGCGAAAAATTATTACCAAACCAATTAAACTAATGGAGGCATGATTGAGATGACTGTTGCACAACTCATTGATATTGATGCAAAAAGAACGAAAATGAGTAATGAAGTATATCAAACATCTACAATGCTTGCGCTATTAGATGGTATATATGATGGTGTAATTAGCTTTGAGGAATTGAAAGAACGTGGTGATTTCGGCATCGGTACATTTGATCAATTAGATGGTGAAATGATTGCATTCGATAACGAATTTTATCATTTACGTTCAGACGGTTCAGCAGAAAAAGTAGAACCGGAAGAAACGACACCGTTTGCGACTGTAACGTTTTTCGAAAAAGAAATGAGTTATACGGTAGAGCGTCCGATGAATCGTGAAGAAGTTGAGGCATTATTACATGAATTAATGCCAAGTAAAAACTTATTTTACGCTATTAGAATGGACGGTACGTTCCGTGAAGTAAGAACGAGAACTGTTCCAAGACAAGAAAAACCGTATACACCGCTCGTTGAAGTGACGAAATCACAACCAATCTTTTCATTTAAACATACAGAAGGTACGCTTGCTGGATTTTGGACACCAGATTACGCGCAAGGTATTGGTGTAGCGGGTTTCCACTTACATTATATTGATGATGAAAGAAGCGGGGGAGGACATGTTTTCGATTATATTGTTGAAAACTGTACGATCCAAATTTGTCAAAAAGCTCATATGCATTTAGCACTTCCAGAAACAGCTGATTTTATGGCGGCTGAATTATCTAGAGAAAACTTAGAGGATAATATTGCGACTGCGGAAGGTGCAGAGTAAAAGGGAGAGACTGTTCCATTGTGGAACAGTCTTCTTTTATTAATATTTCTTGTTGATATCGTTTATTTCTTTGAAACGAACGGATGCCCCTCATAATAAAAACGCCACGGATAATGTACAGCTTCTTCTGCATAGTCGATGTTAATACGAGGTCCTGCTGTTATTTTATATTGTGATGATATGTGTTCTTCTTCTGGGACGAGTTCAATATGTAATGTGTCGCTTTGTAAGGATACGCCTCGTTCTTCTAAAGTAATTCCGAGGGCACGGCATAGTTTGCCAGGGCCGTTCGTTAAATTTTTATACTGCGCTTTTGTAATGTCGGTTTTATTGTATCGTGCAAGTTTTATTTCTTCAATCCCGTCTACTGGCTCAAGGGCTCGAATGAGAACACCTTGTGGGGTGCCAACTGGCGCTGTAATGACGTTAAAACAATGATACATACCATAAATTAAATATACGTAAGCATGCCCCGGTGCGCCAAACATGACTTCTGTGCGATCTGTTCGTCTGCCGCCGTAACTATGTGCGGCTTTATCATCGGGCCCCTTATATGCTTCTACTTCTACAATGATTCCGCTTCGTTTTATTCCATCTACAGTATGTACAAGTTTTTGTCCGAGTAATTTCTTTGCGACTTCTAACGTATCGCCTTCATAAAAGGAAGGTGGTGCTTGCATTGTACTATCTCCTTTACTGAGTGTATATGTATATAGTAAACCAAATTTTCAGTAGTAATTCTAACTCGTTCTATTTGCTACATTTATTTCATAAATTATGGATAGAGTACAACAGCGAAGAGGGGGAGTGCGACATGATTTATCGCTTACTAGCTCTTAATATAGATGGGACACTACTATACAACAACGGAAAAATTGCAAAAGGATTACGAGAAACAATTGAATTTGTGAAAAGAAAAGATGTATACGTTACATTATTTACGAGCCGTAATTTTCAGTCTGCTCATAAAGTTGCAAAGGCGTTAAAATTAGATTCTATCCTAGTGACACACGGTGGTGCTTTCGTTTCAGCAACGTTAGATAAGCCGTACGTTCAAAGAAGATTATCGGAAGAGAAGACGTTTAACATTGTGCAAGTATTAGAGCACTTTGATTGTAACATCCGCATTTCTCATGAACGGTTTTCAATCGGAAATCGGGAGAGGAATACACCAAACTTAATTGCGCGTACTGTATTATCAAGTGCAGATCCGTTATTTTATCCAGTTCAATTTGTAGACTCATTAGGTGATGCGCTTCGTGATCATCCAGTAGCGGCTCCGAAAATTGATGTAATTTTCCAAAGTAAAGGTGAAAAAGAACGAGGGTTAAATACATTACGAAAAGCATTCCAAGATATAGAGTATATTGAGTGTGATTCAAAACGAATAGAAATTTTGCCGCAAAATGTATCAAAATTACGCGGATTACAATTGCTTGGAGAGCATTTAAATATTTCGCTAAACGAAATGGTTGCGATTGGAGATAGTTTAGAAGATCTAGAAGTAATTGAAAATGTAGGGCTTGGTGTAGCGATGGGGAACTCGCCTGTAGAATTAAAGCAAGCAGCAGACTGGATTACACGTTCAAATAGTGAGAACGGTGTAGAGTATATGATTAAAGAACATTTCCGTAAGCAATTCCCGCTTCCGTTTTTGAAAAATCATAAAAATACACCGAAACGATGAAAGAAAAACGTAGCTTTTTGGCTACGTTTTTTTATTGGTTTTATTCGAAAGATGAAAACGTTTTACTAGATAAATTGTGTCTGAAGTTCATACAATTTACTTGAATCCTTTAGAAAACTGTTGTAAAGTGGGTGATGTTGCCAAAATAGTTACACCACATGAAATATTCTTCAGATTAATTTTGTTGAGCTCCATATGCAAAAAATACTTCCGCATGATAGTTTAGTTCACGTATTATCTCAAAAATGAATTGTAGTAATTTTATTAAGCAGTTGTAGAGTCTCTTGTTTTTATTTAAATGGATGATTTTAAGTTATTGTGAGTAAGGCTTGGTACATATGAAAGATGCTTTTTTGTAGTTTTAGGAAATTTAAAAGGGGGAATGAATTTTTTGAGGAAATCATTTAATCAAAAAATAAAAAAATTAAGTAGTAGTTTTATAGTTGTGTTACTAGTATGTATGAATTTTTTAATCCATTTACCGTATAAAGCAGAGGCAGCTACAACAGAATTAAAAGGTTTAGGTGATGTATCTTATTACAATGCAATCATTTTTGGAGATCATAGTGCAACGAGTGCGGATATTGAGGGTGCGATGGCTGTTCAAAAAAATATGAATGCATCAAGTTATACAGTCTTAGCGGCTGCAACTGGAGCGAATAATTTAGCTGGGGCGACATGGGTAGATGAAGGATATCCGTCATTATTACTAGGCGGTCAATTTACGAAAGCGGGAACAGGACAAGTAATTATCCAAGATGGAACAGTGGCGATGACAAAAGATGGTGACCCAGAAGGTGCAATGAAATCATCATATGACCGTATCTCTTATAAAGAGCAAGCGGAGATTGATGCTAAGTTTAAAGAATTTAGAAAAGACGTTGATGGTGTAATTGGGGATGCAAGTAAACTACACACTGATAAGCCAAAACCTAATATGAGCTTTGGAATCGGTGAAGATGTAAACAACCCTAATATTTATGTCTCTTCAGGCCAGACGGGAAAGAAAGCATTTGATGTAAAAGACGTTTTTCTTCCGAATGTAGAGAATAAAGACTTTATTGTTATTTATTCAGATGCAGAAGAAGTGAGTTTTGGTGGCGGTGCAATTTTGTATGATACAAGAAATACTGGGATGGCGACGGATTTAATTAATACATCTCAAGCATACGACCCTAATTCATCTTTTACTGAGTTAGCTAGTAAGGTAATTTGGGTATTTCCTAATGCTACAAAGATAACAACTAAAGGTTATGGTGTAGTAGGTAGTGTGTTTGCACCTAATGCAGTTGTAGAAACAAAAGGTGGTTCTATTAATGGACAAGCCTATGTTGGAGGATTACACCAAAGAGATGGCTTTGAGGTCCATAACTTTAAATTTAACTGGCCAAAGTGGAATAAGCCAGCAGCTGAAAAAGGACATTTACAAATTAAAAAAGTTGATGAAAACGATGAAAACATTGTTTTAAAAGACGCAAAATTTGATGTTATAGACAAAGATAATAATGTTGTGGCTACTGTTACAACAAACGAAAAGGGTATTGCGGAAGTTAAAGATTTACCATTTGGTGATTATTTTGTAAAAGAAATTAGTGCACCAGAAGGATATATAAAAGTTGATACACCAGTAAAAGTAACAATTGATAATACAAACATAATTGAATTTGTTATGAAGAATACGAAAAAAGTAGAAAATGGTCAATTTAAATTATTGAAAAAAGATAGTGAATCTGGTCAACTTTTACCAGGTGCAAAATTTGATGTTATAGATAAAGATGGGAACGTTGTCGAAACAATTATTACAGATGGTAAAGGTGAAGCTTTATCAAAACAACTTCCAGTTGGAACATATACATTAAAAGAAGTTGAAGCACCAAAAGGTTACGAACTATCATCTAGCTTAGTTCATGTTGATGTAGCTGCTAATAAAACAGTGACTGTAGATGTGTTGAATAAAAAAACTGTTGAAAAAGCTACAGGTCAATTTGAAATCGTAAAAGTGGATGCAGAAGATAAAGCGAAAGTATTATCAGACGCAGAATTTGAAGTGTACAAAGATGGTAAAAAAGTAGAGACGTTACGAACAGATAAAACAGGTAAAGTAATCTCTCAGAAATTAGAGCCAGGAACATACACATTAAAAGAAACGAAAGCGCCACAAGGATATACATTATTAAAAGAAGAAATTGAAGTCGTTGTGGAAGCAAACAAAGTAGTACAAGTACAAGTAGAAAACGCAAAAGAACTAGGAAGCTTACAAGTAATCAAAAAGGATGCAGAGAGTGGAAAAGTTCTAGAAGGCGCAAAATTTAGACTGAAGAACGAAACTGGTCAAGTAGTTGGAGAA
>NZ_WIPE01000040.1:29817-31100 GCF_009760835.1 Bacillus sp. EE-W1
CGTTGTGAAATTCGAAAACTTAGTGCCAGGTAAGTATACGTTAGAAGAAACGAAAGCGCCGGAAGGCTATAAAGCAGTAGAAGTAACAGTAGAAGTAAACGTAGTAGCAAATGAAGTAGTAAAACAAGAAGTTATGAATGAAAAAGTAACAGGTCAATTTGAAATTGTAAAAGTAGATGCGAATGATAAAGCGAAAGTATTATCAGGTGCAGAATTTACAGTATATAAAGATGGTAAAATGGTAGCGGAACTGAAAACAGATGAGAATGGAAAAGTGATGTCACCAAAATTACCATTAGGTGAATATACAGTGAAAGAAACGAAAGCACCAGAAGGTTACAAGCTTTCAAATAAAGAATGGAAAGTAACAATACAAAACGAGAAAGAAGTAGTAAAAGTAGAGGCAGAAAACGAAAGAATCTTAGGTTCTCTACAAATTATTAAGACGGATGATAAAGATCAAGCGAAACGTTTAGCAGGCGCAGAATTTACATTGAAAGATGTGAAAGGAAATGTTGTAAAAGAAGGAATTACAACAGATAAATCTGGAATCGTTAAAGTAGACGGACTAGTGCCTGGTGAATATACGTTAGAAGAAACAAAAGCTCCAGAAGGTTATGAGTTAACAAAACAAGTAATTCATGTAACAGTTGATGGTGAAAAAGTTATTGATGTAAAAGTAACGAACAGTAAGAGCCTTGGTCAATTTGAAATCGTAAAAGTGGATGCAGAAGATAAAGCGAAAGTATTATCAGACGCAGAATTTGAAGTGTACAAAGATGGTAAAAAAGTAGAGACGTTACGAACAGATAAAACTGGTAAAGTAACCTCTAAGAAATTAGAACCAGGAACATACACATTAAAAGAAACGAAAGCGCCACAAGGATATACATTATTAAAAGAAGAAATTGAAGTCGTTGTGGAAGCAAACAAAGTAGTACAAGTACAAGTAGAAAACGCAAAAGAACTAGGAAGCTTACAAGTAATCAAAAAGGATGCAGAGAGTGGAAAAGTTCTAGAAGGTGCAGAATTTAAGCTAAAAAATGAAACTGGTCAAGTAGTTGGAGAGGCGAAAACAACGAATAAAGACGGCGTTGTGAAATTCGAAAACTTAGTGCCAGGAAAGTATACGTTAGAAGAAACGAAGGCGCCGGAAGGCTACAAAGCGTTAGAGGTTACAGTAGAAGTAAATGTTGTAGCTAATAAAGTAGCGAAACAAGAAGTATTGAATGAAAAAGAGACAGAAAAAGGTCCAGAAAAGCCAGGTGAAGAAACAGAAAAGC
>NZ_WIPE01000128.1:0-2777 GCF_009760835.1 Bacillus sp. EE-W1
TTTTTTTTTTATTTACTTGTTGTTAAATGCAGGGTGCTCCCAGTAATCTTTTACGACATTAGGAATGTTTTTATAATCGAAGTTGTCAAAGTTAATCTTATCTAAGTTCTCTCGATCTATATTCATCTTCATAACTGGTTCAGTTTTCTTATTTCCATATGTATCCGTCAATTCAGTTTTCCATACAAAAATAACTTTTTGAATCTCTTTTTCTTTAGCTAACTTCTTTAATATATTCGTAGTGTTATTCCACGTAAGAACTTTATCGTTTGTATTTTCTAAGTTAAGCAATACGACTTTATTATTAGGTTCCGGCAAATCGTAATTTTTATTTATTTCAACTGACTGTAAGTTACTTCTACCGGCGGACTTTTTAGCAATCTTTTCGATGCTCTCCTTAAACTTCTTATCTTTATTTTCTTCGTCTTTCTTAGCTTTCTCTTGGTCTTTTTGTTCTTTTTCAGCCTTATCCTTCGCGTTCTTTTCTTCCTTCTCTTGTTGCTTACGTTGTTTCTCCGCTTCGTTTTCGGCTTGCTTTTGTGCCTTTTGCTCCTCTTTTTGTGCTTGTTCTTGCGCAGCCGTTTCTTTATCTTGCGGAGTACATCCAGTAGCAAGTGCGAGTGACGCTCCAATAATAACTAATCCGAATCTGTTCAACCATTTCTTCCCCATTTAGCTCACTCCCGTTTGTTAATACTAATATAAGTATACCAAACCAAACGGTAAATTTCTCCATGAAAAAAAGAACGCCTCATTTAGCGTCCTCCACAACGAATAAATCTTCGATTTTCAATTCTAACGCATTACTAATACGAATCAATGTTTCGATTTCATAACGAGACTGGCGACTGAAACGACTAATAGTAGCCTCTGTCGTACCGGCCATCTCCGCTAAATCTTTTTGTCGCAAGTTACGTTCCGCTAAAATCTCCGATAAACGTGGCGTCACTTTCATAGTAGTACCTCCGTCCTAATTATCCTTAGTTACATCTTACAGTTTCGTAATTATTTCGTCAATAACTATTGACTTGCGAATTACACAAGTGTAAGATGAAATCATAAATAACGAATTACACATACGTAATGTGAAAGGGGATAAGCGAAATGAATGAGTTTAAATCGTTACTAAACGCTATTCAATTCATAACATTCGAAGAACTGCCCGAAGAATTACGACATGAGATTACTAACAACGTAGATTCAATCGAAATAGAAACCGAGGTACTAATGTTTAAGGTGCGTAACCTAAACGTTGGAGGATACCTACATACAATCGTTTATATCGAAACAGAAGCTAACTATTACGTATTCACACACGTCATACTCAAAGCTGGCCCATCGATTAAGAAACAAACGATAAGCAAAACGACTATCAACATGTTCCAGTTGTTACACAACGAGGATAGAGGAGGTAACGTAATATGTTCGCAAAGCTAAACGGTTACTTCGGGCTTGAAACGTTATCCGATCGTGTTTGGTATTACGGAGTGTTTGGCGTAGGTGGTGCGTTGTACGCCATTGGTATGGCAATTGCTTATATACTTTAATACGTGAATTCACGTAGCTTAACGACAATTGAATAACGGAAGTTCTCCGAACAGCCTCCTGTGATCATTCGTTTTTAAAAGCGGAATACACGAGGCTTAGTTTCCTATTGTCTTTTTTAGGAGATACGGAGGTAATTTCCAAACGTGGAGTTGCCGGTAAACCACGCTAAAAACTGTTTCCCGCTTTATTTAAGCGGCTTGGATCGTCTACGTTCGTGCAGGGGACACTCGTCATGTCCCTACAAAGTAGGCAACCCGTAACGTATTCCTATTCGTACGTTGCGGGAAGGTGGGAGCGACCTATAACGGCTCGGGTGGTAGCCATTAGCATTACGGTGCTAGGGAACACGTTCAGCTTGTCGCACAGGGGTGGCTTTGTGTAGTGGGCAGGTCATTGTTAAAGGGCGTGTGTGATGAAAATCGCCAAGTGAATAGGGTCTATACATACGGAACACTGACGAAGCAAGGCATGGCAAGAGCCGTGTAACTTAGTCGTAGACGCTTGTCTCTCTTACGCGCTTCGTTTATTTTTTAACGTAGCGACGTAGGGGACAAGTCCGCCTGCCAGCCGTTTTCCTAACTTCGCTTCGGCATGATAAAAACCGTAAAACCTTAAAGTCAAGGGATAGAACGAAAGAAAACGAAAAAATAACGCCACTGGCTACGAGAGGTGGAGGACGGTAGTAATTACCGCTAACTAAGCGAGAGGAAACGTGATCGGTAAGTAGTTGAGAAACGGAGTAAGGCAAACGTTGATTTTAAACGGAAATAACGAGACAATACACTGATAAAACGGAAGAGGGATTACGGATGGGAGTTAAGGGAAGTGGAAGAGAGTTAATGGAAATTATCGTGAGTACATTCGATAAAAATAAAGGAGGAGGACAGAGTGGGTATATAATAGAAGAAAGTAGTCGGACAAGTGGATGGTCAGCGATATAAAGGGACGAAAATCAAGACGTTTAAGTATCCGTATATTCTGAGTGACCACGTGATGGACACAAGAAGGGGAAGAAACAAAAAAGAGCGCTTTTAGTTAGCGCTCAATAAATCGTTAGTATGGAAGCTAACATTCAATATTTAACCTGTTATTTTTTAAAAACATGGTCACAAACGTGGCAACATTTGTGGTCACTAGTAGATACTTTATAGCGTTAGCAAATATCAATAAATCCTTTAGTATTGCGGGATAGGGGAAGCCTTATTCTCAATCCGCTCAATCACATCTTG
>NZ_WIPE01000121.1:0-1183 GCF_009760835.1 Bacillus sp. EE-W1
TTTCGTATAACCGTAACCACCAAATACTTGTACCGCTTCAGTCGTCACCTTCATCGCTGTATCGCCTGCAAATACTTTTGACATCGCTGACTCTTTCCCATACGGAAGCCCTTCCGATTCAAGCCAAGCCGCTTGATATGTTAGAAGACGCGCCGCCTCCACATCCGTTGCCATATCTGCAAGTTTAAAGCCAATTCCTTGCTGCGCCGCAATTGGTTTCCCAAACTGATGACGCTCTCTTGCATACTCTACAGAAGCATCTAAAGCCCCTTGCGCAATACCGACTGCTTGCGCGGCAATACCATTACGGCCGCCATCTAATGTTTGCATCGCAACTTTAAATCCTTGCCCCTCTTCCCCTAGTAGGTTCTCTACAGGAATACGGCAATCTTCGAACGTAATTTCAGTTGTTGGTGAAGAGCGAATCCCTAACTTGCTTTCCTTCTTCCCAACTGAAAATCCTGGTGTATCACTTTCCACAATAAACGCGCTCGTACCACGCTGCTTCGATTCGGGATCAGTTAACGCAAAAACAACATAAATATCAGCAATACCGCCATTTGTAATAAAGATTTTCGATCCATTTAAAATGTAATGGTCTCCATCTCGTTTCGCAGTTGTCCTCATTCCGCCAGCATCTGAACCAGAACTTGGTTCCGTTAAACCGTATGCGCCAATTTTCGCTCCTTCTGCCATCGGTCGTAAAAATTTTTGCTTTTGTTCTTCCGTTCCAAATTTAAAAATTGGCCAACCAGCAAGTGAAGTGTGTGCAGACAGCGTTACACCTGTTGAAGCACAAACACGAGATAATTCTTCGATAGCAATTACATACGCTAAGTAATCGCTTCCAATTCCGCCGTATTCTTCAGGCCACGGAATGCCGGTTAAACCAAGCTCTGCCATTTGATCAAATAGTGCACGATCAAATCTCTCTTCTTCATCACGCTCAGCTGCCGTCGGTGCTACTTCGTTCTTAGCAAAATCCCGAACCATTTTTCTTATCATTTCATGTTCTTCTGATAGTTTAAAATGCATTCCCGTCTCCCCCTTGTCCTTTTATAAAGCTCGACTAATAACAAGTTTCTGTATCTCACTCGTTCCTTCATATATTTGCGTGATTTTCGCATCACGGAAAAATCGTTCTACTGGATAGTCTTTCGTATAACCGTAACCACCAAATACT
>NZ_WIPE01000036.1:0-1157 GCF_009760835.1 Bacillus sp. EE-W1
CTTGAGCTTCAGCTGCTTCACGAGCTTTAGTTGCTTCCTCCGCCTTAGCTTTAGCTTGCGTTTCAGCTACTTCACGAGCTTTAGTTGCTTCCACTGCTTTAGCTGTATCTTGAACTTTAGTTGTTTTTTCAGCTTTAACTACTGGTTGAACTTTAACTGGTGCTTTACCTGTTAAGTAAGGAACATGAACATAAGCTGTTTTGCCGTTATATTCAAATTGGATCCAGTCGTTTTGTACTTGGTGTGTTGTTTCAATTACATCATCTTGTTTTAATTTACCAAGAATTTCTGAGTCTGTGTTTGCACCAGCACGTACGTTTAATACGTTTGCTGTTACGTAGTAAGTGTCTTTAGTATAGTCAGCGCTAATGAAAGCTTCTTTACCGCTGTTTAATTTCACTTTTGACCATCCGTTTTCTGTATGTAAAACGTTAACTTTATATCCATCTAATAATTTTCCTACAACTTTTGATTCAGTAGTTGGGTTTTCTCGTACATTTAGTACATCAGTCGTTACGATTGTTTCTGCTTTAGCAGATGTTGTGAAAATCCCAAGACCAAAAACCGCTGCTGTTGCTATACCCATAAATTTTTTCATAATAGCCTCCATTGCATTTGTTTTCGTTGACCTCATTATAGCAACCATTATTTTCTTATTTGCGGAAAACATAAAATTACAAAGGTTTCGTAACGGGTCATTAATATTCTGTAATAATTCCAGTAATATCCTAAAAGCGCTTTCTTATAGTTTATAGGGGAGGTTAGAGCATACAATACATAAAAAGAGGAGTATTTCAATTTCTAATAGGTTAATAACGTTTCTGTAGTGTTACGTAATCATTTCGAAAACATTACAAAAACGGCGTTTTTTTCTATTGGAACAGGAAAGTAGTTATGTAAAAATAACTATTTTAGTTGTAGAGAAATATAAATGAGGTGAAAATCGATAAAATATCGCCATAATTGTTACAAAATAAGTCGAGGTATGGAAAAAATTACGCCTTGATTTTAGTCTGTCACATATTATTTTTGCAATAATAGGATTCTATAATAGCTTTAGTACTTTGAAATAGTTAAAGGTATGTAAAACGTGAAACATATATAATAGAAGAAACACGATTTAATAGATAAAGTGAAACTTTAATCAGTGGGGGTCT
>NZ_WIPE01000059.1:0-38982 GCF_009760835.1 Bacillus sp. EE-W1
GTATAGATTTAGTTAAGTTTATCGTATCGGTAGTATTCTATGGGTTATTTTTCAAATAGTTTATTAGTTTTGTTTGTTCTTATCGTATGTAGCTGTATGATTTTTGGTTGATAATATAATAGTAGTTTTATATAAAAGAAGTTAACTGTGGTAAGGTTAACTTCTTTTTATTTTACGTTCAGAAGGAATTATATTGTTCTTATGGAAGTTTGTTTAAGTTAATTTCATAATTAAGAGGGTAATTTTACGAAATACAAACAAACGAGAGAATAAGGAGTATTCACATGAATAATAGTATAAGCTACACAATTGAACACCCAACAGACTTCAATGAATTATTAGCGTTATATGAATCTTTAGGATGGAATTCTCTTCAATTAACGGTTAACGAGTTAGAACAAATGTGTAAACAAAGTTGGTATGCAATGTATGCTTTTGATGATAAGAAGCTAGTAGGGATGGGGCGTATTATATCAGATGGTGTAATCACAGGCGTTATTTGCGGAGTTTGTGTATTGCCAGAGTATCAATCCATTGGTATTGGAAAAGAAATAGTAAAGCGATTAATCCATCACTGCGAACAAAACAAGGTTATTCCTCAACTTATGTGTGTGGAAAAATTGCAATCTTATTATGAATCTATAGGGTTTGAGGCATTTTCTGTTGGAATGACAAAACATATTATAAGATAGTGGGGCTTTATATTTCCAGTTTACTCGTACATATCTTCAAACTTCAGTATAAAGGAGAGTTGCTATATGGAGATTGCTAAAGGGATAGAAATGTTACAACTTGAGTTTCAAGAATTTATTATTCATCCAATTCTTTTATGGGATGATGAAATTGCAGTTTTAATAGATACTGGTTTTCCTGGACAATTTGAAGATATACAAGTAGGGATGGAAAAGGTTGGGGTATCATTTGATAAGTTAAAAGTCGTGATTTTGACGCATCAGGATATAGATCATATAGGTAGTCTTCCGGAGTTATTGCAAATCTGTGGAAGTAATATTAAAGTTTATGCGCACGAGTTAGATAAGCCATATATTGAGGGAGATTTACCTTTATTGAAAGATGGAAAAGTCGAGAATCCACCAAAAGGAAAAGTGAGTAATACTGTGATTGACGGGCAAGAACTTCCGTATTGCGGTGGGATACTAATTCTACATACTCCAGGGCATACGCCGGGTCATATTAGTTTATATTTGAAACAAAGTAAAACTCTTATTGCAGGAGACTCGATGTATAGTGTGAATGGAAAGTTAGGAGGAATTCACACCCCAACAACCTTAAATATTAAAGAAGCACAGCAGTCTTTGAAGAAGTATTTAAATTTAGATATTGAATCTGTAGTTTGTTATCATGGTGGATTAAGTAAGGGGAATATAAATGTTCAAATTCAAAAGTTGTAAAGGTGGCGAGTAAAATTTTTTTGTTAAATAGTGCTAAAATATAATTTAATTACGAGTATGTAAATAATAAAAGAGCATGTTTGAATTTTTCAAACATGCTTTTTTATTAAATGGAATCTATTCATATTAACGGCCTAATCCGTTCCAATAAAACGAAACGATTTCTTGTGCTAATTCATCTATATTTGCAAGAATTGGATTGTGATTTTCATCTTTAAAATTCCCAATTGATAATAAAGATACGAAAGCATGAGCCACAAACTTAGCGTTTCCTTTTGGGATTTCTCCCATTTGCATTGCATGATTCAGTGCTTTTTCTAGCACTTCATACATGCTATCTTCAGCATGTTTTAATTGTTTTAATTGTTCTTCAGATAACGATAGCTTTGCATCTTTCATAAAATTTTTCATATCAATATCCATTGTTGCGTGTAAGTAGACTTTAGCGAAGTCCAATAATCTTTCTTTTAAAGTCTTATTTGTAGAAAGGATTTGAGACATATTCTCGCGTATACGTACCATCATTTGAATCATAGTAGCGGTAAATAAAGCTGCTTTTGTTGAATAGTAATAGTAGACGGTTGCTTTCGTAACACCACAAACTTTTGCGACTTCATCCATGGAAACGACTTGATAATTTTGAGTAAGAAATAGCCGAGTTGCCACTTCTAAAATGGTTTCTTTTGTAGATTTTGTATTTTTATTTTGACGAGGCCTTCCAAGAGGACGTTGTTTTTGTTCCAAATCTATTCGCTCCTGACATGTATTGTTGAGATAATTATAACACAAATTTTTATTCATTCTTGATTAATTAACCGACCAGTATATATAATTAATAGTGGAAGAGAAAAGAAAGGTGGGTTTTTATGAAAAAGCATCCGTTACATATGTTAGGGAGGCTTGTAGCAGGGAAGCATACGCAATGGATAACTTTATCGGTATGGATTCTTATTACATTACTACTTTCATTTACGTTACCACAAGTAAATAGTACGAAAGAACCGAATCCGAAAAATTTACCGAAAACAGCTATGTCGCAGCAAGCGGAAGCACTTATGAAAAAAGAGTTTCCGAATAATGCAGGGAATCCTTTATTAGTAGTATGGTATAGAGATGGTGGATTACAGTCGCAGGATTATAAACTCATACAAGACGTTTATAAAGAGTTAAAGGCTAGTCCTTTAAAAGAACAATCAACATTACCACCATTTGATACAATCCCGGAACAAGTATTATCAAAAAGTGCATCAAAAGATGGTACATCATTTGTTACACCAGTATTCTTTAACAAGGCTGCTGGAACAGATATATTAAAAGGAAATCTTGATGATTTAAGAAAGATAGTGAATAGTAAGGTCGATGGAGATCCATTTAAACAAAAAATAAGTGATTCTGGATTACATGTTCGATTATCTGGACCTGTAGGTATTCAAACTGATGCGGTTAGCTTATTTAGTCAAGCTGATGTGAAGCTGTTAGTTGCTACTGTACTACTCGTATTAGTCTTATTAATTTTACTGTATCGTTCACCAATTTTAGCAATTTTACCTTTACTTGTTGTGGGCTTTGCATACGGTATTATTAGTCCTACACTTGGTTTTTTAGCTGATCACGGATGGATTAAAGTAGATGCCCAAGCGATATCAATTATGACAGTATTATTGTTTGGTGCTGGAACGGACTATTGTTTATTTTTAATCTCGAGATATAGAGAGTACTTGCTAGAGGAAGAAAGTAAATATAAAGCATTGCAACTTGCAATTAAAGCTTCTGGCGGAGCAATTATAATGAGTGCGTTAACTGTTGTACTTGGATTAGGAACATTATTACTCGCTCATTACGGTGCTTTTCATCGATTTGCGGTACCATTTAGTGTTGCTGTATTCATAATGGGAATTGCTGCTTTAACAATTTTACCAGCGTTATTATTAATTTTCGGTAGAACTGCATTCTTCCCATTTATACCGAGAACAACTTCAATGAATGAGGAATTTGCAAGAAAGAAAAAGAAAGTCGTAAAAGTTAAAAAATCAAAAGGTGCCTTTAGTGAAAAACTTGGAGATGTTGTAGTACGAAGACCGTGGACAATAATTATGCTCACTGTATTTGTTTTAGGTGGATTGGCTTCAGTTGTACCACGTATTCAATACACATATGACTTATTAGAATCGTTTCCAAAAGATATGCCTTCACGTGAAGGGTTTACGTTAATTAGTGATCATTTTTCAGCTGGGGAACTAGCACCAGTAAAAGTTGTTGTTGATACGAAAGGAAAAGAGCTTCCTATTAAAGAAGAACTAGAGGGATTTTCTTTTGTAAATACAGTAAAAGACCCAAAAGAGGGTAAAGAAAATAAGCAAATAAAAATGTATGAGGTTTCTTTAGCTGAAAATCCATACTCAATTGAAGCGTTAGATCAAATCCCTAAATTGAAAAGTAGTGTAGAAAAAGTATTAAAAGATGCTGGGATTAGTAATGCAGAAGATCAACTATGGATTGGCGGAGAAACAGCATCATTATATGATACAAAGCAAATTACGGAACGTGATGAAGCAGTTATCATTCCAGTAATGATTAGTATTATAGCTTTATTATTACTTGTTTACTTACGATCAATTGTCGCGATGATTTATTTAATTGTAACTGTTGTATTATCGTTCTTCTCGGCACTAGGAGCAGGGTGGCTATTACTTCATTATGGTATGGGAGCGCCGGCCATTCAAGGTGCGATACCGTTGTATGCATTCGTATTTCTAGTTGCTTTAGGTGAAGATTATAATATCTTTATGGTTTCAGAAATATGGAAAAACAGAAAGACACAAAATCACTTGGATGCTATAAAAAATGGCGTTATACAAACAGGTAGTGTCATTACATCCGCAGGTTTAATTTTAGCAGGAACTTTTGCAGTGTTAGGTACACTTCCAATTCAAGTTCTCGTTCAATTTGGTATTGTAACTGCAATTGGTGTACTACTAGATACATTTATTGTTAGACCATTACTTGTACCAGCAATTACAGTTGTTCTAGGTCGCTTTGCTTTTTGGCCAGGAAAGCTTTCAAGAAAGAGTGAAGAAGTACAAAAGGTGGATGCATAGTTAAGAAAGCCAAGGATATTTTCCTTGGCTTTCTTCTATGTATTTTATTAATTTTTTGAAGTCAAATCATCAGTTACAGCATGATCAGCATCTTCAATAGCAGTTTCTGGCATTCCATATAAGCCGTTCATTGCTTGTTCTTCTACATTAAGGTTTACAGTATTATTATTTTGAATAGGTGTATTGTTTGCGATAGCATTATCTTTTTTATTTACATTTTTGTCATTCATGTTTGAATCCTCCAAACGTCAGTTGATTTATTAATAGTATGTGGTTGGATTTCAATAAATATGTGAATGAATTTTTGTAGATGTTATATAATTAAATAAAAACTTTAACTATTAGGAGTGAACAAGTTTGGTGAAAACAAGAAAGTTAGCCTTCTAAAATAAAATGAAATTTTAGGAGGCTATTAAAATGAGGTTTCATATAATTGACAGAGAAAATTGGAATAGAGAGCAGTATTTTGAACATTATTTAAAGTTGAAATGTACGTTTAGTATGACTGTGAATGTTGATATCACGAGGTTATTAAAGGAATTACATCAAAAGGGAATAAAATTTTATCCCGTTTTTATATATTTAATTTCTAAAGTAGTAAATAATCATAAAGAATTTCGAACATCTTTTAACGATGAAGGAATTTTAGGATGTTGGGAGGAAATGATCCCAAGTTATACAATCTTCCATAAAGATGATAAATCTTTTTCAAGTATATGGACGGATTATTCTAGTGATTTTCACATTTTCTATAAAAACTATGAAGAGGATATGAGGTTGTATACTAATGTTCATGGTCTCTTCACGAAAGAAAACATTCCTCCCAATGTTTTTCCGATTTCTAGCATACCTTGGGCTAGTTTTACTGGATTTAATCTAAATATTAATAATGATGGTGATTTTCTATTACCGATTATAACTTGTGGGAAATATTTTAACGAAGAGAATAAGGTTATGCTACCAGTTTCATTACAAGTTCATCATTCGGTTTGTGATGGATATCATGCGAGTCGATTTATAGAAGATTTACAGGAGTTAAGTCATACTTGCAACGAATGGCTAAAATAACAACTAATTTTTAATTATATACAAGTGAAAATGAATAATAGAAGAGATCATGTTGATATTGCATGGTCTCTTTTTTATTCATCTAAATAACAGTGGAAAATATAGGTTAATTTGTAGTTTAATAATAAGTAGAGTGATTAATTTTAATTTTCTTTATTTTATAACTGTATTGTTTACAAAAAATATTATCTTGTAACAATGAAGGGGAAAACAAAAATGACAATAATATCTATAGAAAAAGCTACAATTTTAGATGCTGAAAAGTTAACAGAAATAATGGCAAAAACATTTGATGAAGAAGCAAAACGATGGCTATGCGGTCAATGTGATGGTATTGACTATAACATCCAACCACCAGGCTATTCTTCAGTTGAAATGATGAGATATTCAATCGAAGAACTGGATTCTTTCAAGGTAATAGTGGATGACAAAATAATCGGAGGAATTATAGTTACGATTTCTGGTAAGTCATACGGTCGAATTGATCGTATTTTTGTAGATCCTGATTATCAAGGAAAAGGAATTGGATCACATGTTATTAAATCAATTGAAGTGGAATATCCAAGCATAAGGGTTTGGGATCTCGAAACATCCAGTAGACAACTTAATAATCATCATTTTTATGAAAAAATGGGCTATGAAATAATTTTTAAATCTGAAGATGAGTATTGTTATGTAAAAAGAATAACTGTAGAGTCAGCTAAAGAGAACCTGATTAAAAATAATGATATGAAAAATAGCCAATATGAAAACTGTAATCTAGCAAATACAGAGTATTATCAAGTGAATTTAAAAAACAGTTCCTTTATTGGTAGCAATATGATGAATCTGAAGATGAGTAATTGTAATGTGAGTCAATCAAAGTTTAGAAATATAAATTTTAAAAGTTCTTTATATGCCGATTTAAATCTTTCCGGTAGTAAATTTTCTTTTGTGACTTTAGGTGGAGTTCATTTTAAAGATACAAACCTTGGAGAAGGTAAACATCCTATTTCATTTAATAGATGTGATTTGGAAGGTAGTGCGATAAATAATAGTAATCTGAAAAATATGGAAATAGAAAATTGTGATATAACTGGTATGAAAATAAATGGTATTCCAATTGAAAATCTGCTGGAGTTATATAATAGAGTAAAAAGTTAACCAAATTGTAGATAAGGATAAGCTGTTCAAAAATTGGATGTTATACTGAAATGATTATGTAAAAATAACATAAAGAAATATAGAAGAGAAGGGGTTTCAACCAGGGGTCTAGAATGAATAATGTATTGTTATGAATATGGAGGGGAGAAAATATGGAGATCAAACTAAGAGCGGTAGAAATACAAGATGCTAGAGCAATTCATCGTATATGCATACAAGATGATGTATTACCTTATATGGTTTTCTTACCTAGTATGCGTGTAGATGCGATGGAAAATAGAATTCGTAATTTAGCGCCAAATCAATTTGAATTCGTTGCAGAGTATGATGGAGAAGTTGTTGGATTTGTTGGATTAACCCAAAGCCCAGGACGTAGATCTCATTCGGGGGATTTGTTTATGGGGGTAGATAGTGAATATCATAATAAAGGCATTGGGAAAGCACTTCTTACAAAAATGCTTGATTTAGCTGATAATTGGTTAATGTTAGAGCGAGTAGAGCTTGGTGTTTTAGAAACGAATCCGAAAGCGAAATCGCTATATGAAAAATTTGGATTTGTAGAAGAGGGAATAAAATTAGGGAATTTGAAGGCTCACGGAAAGTTTATTAATGAAATTATGATGAGTCGTTTTAGACCTGATGGTTTAATTGTACATAATGAATAGTGAAAAGCATGACAAATTAATGTCATGCTTTTTTATTTGCTAGTTGTGATTTGGTAGTTTTGGTTGTAATAAGAATAATGCTAAACCAATAAAAATAAATGTAATGCCTAGCCCTTGTTGTAAAGAAATAGTCTCATTTAATATAAAGTACGCTAGTATACAAGTTCCAATCGTTTCTCCTAAAATACTCATAGAGATTACAGTAGCACTCATCCATTTTAATAACCAATTAAAAGCTGTTTGCCCTAAAATTGTAGCAATAAATGCTAAGCCGATAAAGCACAACCAAGTTTGTGTAGAGTAATGGATGAAAGATTCTTGCTGCGTGTAGGCAAATACACCGAGAAAACAGGCGCTACTTCCATAACTAATTACCGAATACGGTATAAGAGATAAATCTTTACGAACATGTTGGCTAATGAAAAAGTAACTGGTAATAATTCCGGCCGCAATAAAGGCTAAAATATCTCCGTATAATGCTTCTCCGCTAATTTGGAAGTCTTGCCATCCGATGACGATACTTCCTGAAATAGCGATGAGGCAACCAATAACCGCTCCTTTCGTAAATCTCTCTTTAAATAGAAAGTAACCACCAATCATTGAAAATAAAGGTTGTAACGTTACGATAACTGTAGAACTCGCTACAGAAGTATATTGTAATGATTCAAACCATAGTACGTAATGTGCAGCTAAAAATAGCCCGGATATGAATCCGAATCCCCATTGTCCTCTTGTTACTGTTTTTAGCTCGTTTCGATTATTTTTATTAAATAGTAATAACGGTAATAGAATCAGTGCAGCAAAAAATAAACGGTAAAAAGCAATGATAGCCGCAGGAGCATCTGCCAATTTTACGAAAATTGCTGAAGTTGATAGGGCGAATACGCCGAAAAATAAGAAGCAATATGAAAGAATAGGTGATTTCACAGTTTGTCCCTCCGATAGAATGTTTATTATAATGAACTAAATACGATATAATGTACAAAGGTAAGTATATAAGTCCTTAAGGCGATAGGAAAGGATTATTTGCCTTTGTTTACTATGTCAGCACAAAGACAACGAAACATGCAATATGATGAACGAAAGGAAGGTTTTACTATGATACATGATAGACTCGGACAAACTGTATTAAGTTATCGTAAGAAAAATAATATGACAATTCGTGAATTTGCTGATTATGCAGGAATTAGTACTTCACTAATTAGTCAAATTGAACGAGGATATGCGAATCCTTCTTTAAGTGTATTGGAATTAATTGCGAAAGCATTAAATGTACCGCTATTTACACTTTTTATTAATGAGATTGATACAGATTCACTCATTTCTAAGAAAAAAGATCGAAAAAAAGTGTATCGGGAGAACAATGATCACATTGTATATGATGTATTAACACCGGATTTTATGAAAGCACGAATTGAAATGTTAATAATGGATTTAAATAAACAAGCAAACACAACGGAAAGTCACTATTCACATGAAGATAAAGAAGAGATTGCTGTTGTTATGAAAGGAGAAGTGTATGTGGAGTTAGAAGGAAAAGAATATTTTTTAGAAGAAGGTGATGTTGTACGTATTCCGCCAAATGTGAAACATCGTTTTTTGAATAAAAGTGATGTTTCCAATCATATTTTATTTGTATTGACGCCATCTTTAGGATGAGTATAAAGTGATTTTTATTATGGGGGATAAAAAGATGGAAAATAAAACTGTTTTAAGAGATGGTCTTTCAATTATTTCTCAGTGTAAAAAACAAACAAATGATATTTGGCATGCGCATTTCGGAGCAGCTGCAATTGCTAGTTATTTTTTTATGAAAGATAACAATATGGAAGAAGAGATCAATCATTGTATGTATTCCCAAACAAAAATGATGTTGAACAATCAAAACTTAGATGAAATCATCGATAGTAAAGAAGAAATTGATTTTCAAAGTGCTGAAAAACTGATTATAAAATCAATGGAGCATACAATTGATGAACTTCATTGGGTGGGGCATAATGTCATTTATGCTGCATTAAGTTTATTAGCTATGAAAGAGTTACAAAAATGGGGGAATAATCAAGCAATTGAAGGGATTACTAACCTTATATTATCGTTTCGAAAAACAATTCCTGGTAGATCGTGGATTGGTTTTACGACGAAGGAAGTAAAACAATTAAGTATAAACGATGAGATAGAAAGTGAATTCAAAAATCCGAAACAATTATCTAAGTTTATTTTAAAGGAGCTCTCGCAATTTAATATTATTTATAGAGCGGAAGCGCATCATGATTTAATTGGTCATTTGCTTACTTTTTCTCATGCAATTAATATTATGTATGATTTAGGGCATAGAGATATATTCCACCGAGGGATACGTCCACTGTTAAAACTAGTATACGTGTTACGTGCTAGTCAATATCTTATGCCGAATACTGAAATTAACTTGCACTCACCTATAGATCGTTTACCTTTAATCGAATCAAAACGTGCTCATGTATTACCAACAGAAAATCAATTTTGGCTAAAAGACTATAGTGCGTTTGATTGGGATTTCGGTCATGTTTTTAAATTCTCATATAGTTATTTTGATCATATAAAGAGAGCCCCAGAATATAAAGATATTACATTAGAGAAATTCCGATTTGTTATTAATACGTAATGAAGTCTAATGATCTGTATAAAGGGTTAAATTTAAAATTTTTTGTTGATAGTATATTATTTTTATATTTGTAAGATTTTACATACTTATTTTACTTTTACTAATTATGTAAATAGGCTATACTAAAATACATATATTTTAGTATTGGAGAGAGAAGTAAAACGACATGGAATTAGTAAAATTGGAAAAAGTCATTGAAATAAAGAAAGAAGAACTTTTATATTTAGTATCGGATTACGGAATTCAACATGAAAAAGTATTGGCATTAAGTCAAGAAATAGACAAATTGATTAATTACTTTATGTTTTTAAAATAAAAAGAACTATGGCATGATTTGAAAATGTTATAGTTCTTTTTTATTTGGAAATTCAGATGTATATTCTATATACTAATAATAGATAGAATATTCTGTTTTGAAGGAGGGAGATATATGATATTACATACGCACATTTCAGGCGAAGGGGAACCAATTATGCTTTTACACTCTGGTGGTATGACGGGTTTAGTAGAGTATGAAGAGCAGGTAGCATTTTTTCAAGAAAAAAACTATCAAGTAATTCGTCCGGATTTAAGAGGACATGGAAGATCAGGCGGGACATTGGAGAATTATTTCCTACGTTCTGTAAAGGATTTACATGATACGTTAGTGCATTTACAAATTGATAGATGTCATATAGCTGGTGTTTCCCTAGGAGGATTAGTTGCTTTATTATTCACAAAAAAATATCCAGATAAAGTGAGAACATTAACTTTTTCTGGTATCTTTCCGCTTAAGGGAGAAAATTGGGAGGAGTCTCAGGAGTATGAAGCGAATTGCCATCAGCAATTGATGGAAAATGAAGAAGTTGTAACTTATATGAATGAAATTCATGAGAAAAGTGATTGGAAAGCATTGCTTGAATCGTGGCAAGTTAAAGATTGGTACCCATTCGATGAAACTGGTGATGTAGCTAATCTTCAAGTACCTACACTTTGTATTGCAGGGGGAGATTCGGAAGATGAAGTTACAGCTGCTACAATGTTCAAACAATTAAATGAAAATATTCATATTGCTATTATTCCGTTTGCTGGTCATTTAGTGCACAACGATCAACCAGAAATATATTCGAATATATTGTCTAATTTATTACAGAATGCACAAGCTGCTAGTCGAATATAAGGACTTTTGGGTATAATAAGAAAGGAATTATTAATTGTATCGGTTAGGAGCGCAGCACATATGAAAACAGTTGTTGTTATCGGTGGAGGTATAACGGGACTTTCTACTATGTTTTATTTAGAAAAATTAAAAAAGGATAATAATATCGATTTAAATTTAATCCTTGTAGAAAAAGAAGATTACTTAGGTGGTAAAATCCATAGTGTAGAAGAAAAGGATTTTATTATGGAATCAGGAGCAGATTCTATCGTTGCTCGTAATGAACATGTTTTACCGCTTGTAAAAGATTTAAATTTAGAAGAAGAAATGGTATATAATGAAACGGGTATTTCTTACATATATTCTGATAATACTTTACACCCAATTCCATCTGACACTATATTTGGGATACCGATGAGTGTGGAGTCGTTGTTTAGCAGTACGCTAGTATCAACGAAAGGGAAAATTGTTGCTTTAAAAGATTTTATAACGAAAAATAAAGAGTTTACAAAAGATACTTCGCTTGCTGTATTTTTAGAAAGCTTTTTAGGGAAAGAGTTAGTGGAAAAACAAATTGCTCCGGTGCTTTCAGGTGTATATTCCGGTAAATTAAATGAGCTTACTATGGCATCGACATTACCGTATTTACTGGATTATAAAAATAAATATGGAAGTATTATTAAAGGTTTTGAAGAGAATAAAAAACAGTTTCAATCAGCAGGAAACAAAAAGTTCGTATCATTTAAAGGTGGACTATCTACGGTTATTTATCGTTTAGAAGAAATGCTGACTGAGACAATCGTTAAGAAAGGCGCTGTAACGACTGCTGTAAGGAAACAAGGTGATCGCTATGAAATCTCCTTTGCAAATCATGAATCAATCCAAGCTGATTATGTTGTTTTAGCAGCTCCGCATGATATCGCACAAACTTTATTACAGTCTAATGAGTTAAACGAGCAGTTTCATACATTTAAAAACGCATCTCTTATAAGTATTTACTTAGGATTTGATATACTTGATGAACAATTACCGGCGGACGGCACAGGATTTATCGTAACGGAAAACAGCGATTTACATTGTGATGCGTGTACATGGACAAGCCGGAAGTGGAAGCATACATCGGGAAAACAAAAGCTATTAGTAAGAATGTTTTATAAGAGTACAAATCCAGTGTATGAAACGATTAAAAATTATAGTAAAGAAGAATTAATACAAGTCGCTTTATATGATATTGAAAAGAGTCTCGGAATTAAAGGCGAACCAGAAGTAGTTGAAGTTACAAATTGGAAAGATTTAATGCCGAAATATCATTTAGAACATAATCAAGCTGTTCAAACATTACAAGAAAAAATGACGGATCTTTATCCTAATGTATATTTAGCTGGTGCTTCATATTACGGTGTTGGAATTGGTGCGTGTATTGGAAATGGAAAGAACATTGCAAATGAAATAATTGCAACATTAAATGAACCGTCAAAATAGAATACATATATAAATAAAACGTCCCTCCAGTATATTGGAGGGACGTTTTATTTATTTCACTTGAATTGAGATTTTTTTATTAGTTGTATTATTCTCAGTAATCGTTAATGTTATGTTCCCGGATTCTTTAAATGAATAGGATGAGAGTTGATAAAGCTCTTTTATGCCATGTTTCTTTTTTAATTTATTGGCTGGAAGTGATGTTATGTTCGGTTTCCATGATTCTTGCTTACCTGAAGGATAGTTAACTATTATTTCTGGATTATTTAATTGCATTGGTTCCCAAGAGGCAAAATGTAGTTCAACTTCTGTATCTTTCTTTAGTAATACTTCTGAGAAATATCCAAGCTCTCCGACATTACCGAAAACAGTAAAGTTTTGATTTTGTAATGTGATATCTAAATGTTTAGGTTGATATGTTGCTGCGTGATAGATTCCATATGAAAGAGAAAGAGTGGCGGCGATTAAAATACCGATTGAAAATGTTTTAAAGCTATTGCCCTTAAAATTAGTCATCATGAATGAATTTGGGGCGAACTTTTTTGCAAATAAAAATATGAGTAATATGAGTAAGAGGGATAAGCCGATGAATATATACATAGAAAACTCACACCTCCATAATAAAATAAGATATTGACTATATTTTACCATAAATGTATGGGGGAGGGTGTTGTTTTAGAAGGGAAAAGTGAGCACGGAATCGAATTTATAAGACGTATTATTAAGGGCGGGGTGATGGAGATGAAAATGAAAATAATACAATTAATTATAAAACTAGAGCATAAAGAGGTGATCATAGTATTTTGATCACCTCTTTATTTTTTCTAATCATGCAAAAGCAAGAAGGGTTATTTTTAGTTCGTATTGAATTAAGAGGATAAGCTTCTCTAGAAATATTTGATAAATGGGACATTGAGGACTTTCCTAATTATAAATACTTTTTCTGCTATAATGAATGAGTAGAAAGAAAGGAGTGATCCTGTGGCGTTTCCTATATTAGAAACAGAACGTTTACGTTTAGTTGAAATAGAACAATCTTATTGTCAAAAAATATATGAAATTTTTTCATTGGATGAAGTAACATGTTATTACGGTATGAATTCCTTTACGGAGTTTGGACAAGCGTCGCGTATGATTGAATCTTTTTCAAAAAATTACTTTGAGAAAAAGGCAATACGATGGGGGATTGTATTAAAAAAAACAAATACGTTAGTCGGTACAATTGGATTAAATAATTTACAACTATGGAGTAAACGATCTGAAATTGGATATGACTTACATCCTCGTTATTGGGGAAATGGTTATGCCTCAGAAGCGGCTCAAGAAATTATTCATTATGGATTTCGAGATTTAGGCTTATTT
The DNA here is from genome assembly GCF_009760835.1 of Bacillus sp. EE-W1. Taxonomy (NCBI): domain Bacteria; kingdom Bacillati; phylum Bacillota; class Bacilli; order Caryophanales; family Bacillaceae; genus Bacillus; species Bacillus sp. EE-W1. The sequence continues at coordinate 14,010 of NZ_WIPE01000059.1, forward strand.
AGAATTGGAGCTATTACATACCCTGAAAATGTTACTTCTTGTAGAATGTTATCTAAAATAGGCTTTCATAAGGAAGGGTTATTACGTGGATATATTCATCAAGGAAATAAGCAACATGATGCACTATTGTATTCTATAATTCGAACGGATATAGAGGATATAAATTTATAATAAAAACCCCCTCTTATAAAAGAGGGGGTAAGTAAAAATTAACCTATTTTAGGTAATAAACGTTCTCCGCTTTTCATGCTACTTTTACATAAAGGGCATTTAGGCTCTTCTTCAAATGAAAAGTTCTTTCTCATCCATCCTAAACAATCCTCTGATTCACATTCCCAGACAGGGGTTTGTTCTGGTGGTACTTCTGCTACATCGTTCTTTCGATTGCGATACATATAACCACTCCTTTTATGTAAAAAATTTTAGTTATATATTAAAAAGGTTGTTAACCGAGCTGGTAACAACCTTTTTATTGTTTGAATTATAGCTTTACAACGTTTTTAGCTTGAGGTCCACGGTTACCGTCTTCAACTTCGAAGCTAACTTCTTGACCTTCGTCAAGAGATTTGAAGCCGTCGCCAGTGATAGCTGAGAAGTGAACGAATACGTCGTTACCGTCTGCAACTTCGATGAAACCGAAACCTTTTTCGCTGTTAAACCATTTTACTTTACCTGTTAATGTCATGGTAATGCCTCCTAAAATTTAAAAAGATTACAATATGATCGGCCTTATTTGAATGAAAAATAAAAGTTCACATATTATCAAACACCCATAAGGAGTATAAAATAATCCTGATTGATACTTGATAATATGCAAAGGAAATATGATGCTAAATTGACCTTAATTACTATCTTACAACAAATGGTGGGAAATAGCAAGTGCTGGTAATACCAGTGAATAATCTTGGTGATAATAGTAAAACGCACAAAGTCATCTCTTTTATTTATATATTATTCCAAATTTAGGTTTATGCTAAACGGAGAACATTTTTATTGAAAGTTTGCATTAGAGAAACAATATATAGTATTAATATATTTGTTAAGGGGGCGAGAATATTGCAATTTACTCAATTTAAAATAATTGAAGCAGCCAAAGAAGGAAGAAGAAAAATTCATCCAGTATTCGCTGTTATACTTGCAATTGTATTTTTAACTTTAGGTGAATTGTTCATGTTATTTATGTTGTTTTTACCGAAAGCAGAAACACTTTTAATGAAGGCTATTTATAGTGATATTGAGATGATATTGACGTTTGGCGGAGCTGTATTTTTTGTTTTTTTATGGGTTAGATTTGTAGAGAAAAGATCAATTTCATCCATTGGTTTTTGGAGAAATCAGTGGATAAGAAAATATTTGAGAGGTGCATTAATAGGTTTTGTTTTCATTTCAATACCAGTAATGATACTTTTATTAACAGGAATTGTACAACTACAAATGCAACAAATTACACCAACCGCTATAATTGGAATTGTGGGATCTTTAGTTGCTTTTTTAATACAAGGTGCAACAGAAGAAATTGTTGTTCGAGGTTGGTTATTTCCAGTCCTTTCTGTTAGAAGCCGTATATGGATTGGGATTGTTGTAACTTCTTTTTTATTTGGTTTTCTGCATTTACTAAATCCAGGTATTACAATTCTTTCAATATCGAATATAATATTAGTTGGTGTATTTGCAGCTTTTTACGTTTTGAAGGATAGTAGTCTTTGGGGGATATGCGCATGGCATTCCATTTGGAATTGGGCACAATATAACGTATTCGGATTTGCAGTAAGTGGAATGGCAATGTATTCTACACCACTTTTTAAACCTGTAACAAAAGGATCGGAAGTCCTTCATGGGGGCTCGTTCGGTATTGAGGGGAGTATCATTACAACAATCATGCTTTCTATCGCTTCCATTGTTTTATGGAGACAGTTATGGGGGAAAAATGCGAAGCAAAGAGATTTAAGTTAATGAAAGTGGGAGAAACTATGGGGATTATAGCGTTTGAGGGAGCAAGTGCGGTTGGTAAGAGTAGCACGTGTCGTGAATTAGAAAAAAATTATGGTGCTTACATTATACCTGAAGTGAATGTTTTATTTGAAAGACCAAAAAACGAACATAGAACATGGTATTTTGAAAAACAAGTAGAGCGCTGGAAAATAGCAGTGCAGAAATCAGAGCAATATGAATTAGTAATACTTGATGGCGACATTTATCAACCACTTAGTTATAATTGGTGTTTCCATTTTGATATATTTAATCAGCCGTTATCTTTAATAGAAAACTTTTATAAAGAAAAGCTGATACATAGGGAAATTGGTTTTCCCGATCAATATTTTTATTTATATACGAATGATGAAGAACTTAGAAAACGGAAAGAATCTGACGAGACAAAAAGAAGAAGAAACTTTGAAAAACATTTACATATATCAAAATCGTTTCAACGTTATTATGAAAATTTAAATGCTGTTACAGACGGATATTGCAAAATGATTGATGCGAAAAGTGTAAAATCGAATGAATTAGAAATTGTGAAAAGTTTAAATAGTTCAAATGTGTGTGAAGAGAGACGTTTTGATGTTTCGAGGTTAGATGCGATTACGAAGTGGTTAAAAGAACATCGTGCATAAAAACAACGAGTGCCTTATAAGGTACTCGTTGTTTTTTTATGTATTATATATTGATTTTAAAATTTGTAAGTTTGTTTTTTCATTTTTCTTAATAGCATTTGCATATTTAGCTAGAAAGAGCTGAGAAGGATAAACCGGTAGTTCACCACAAATATCGATACCATAAACATTTTTATTCCTAATAAGAGAATGTAAACATTTTAATAGTGTAGAAAGTTTCATATGTCCTTGATCCCAATTTGTAATAGTTACTTTTGAATCTAAAACATCTTTATCAATGCTTACATATATAGTATCTGTATGAATATGCGAAAGTATCGTATGTGTAGATACTTCATAAGTTGTATCTATCGGGAATACTTCTACGCATGAATAATCATTAGAATGAATGGTTAAAGAAGAAGGTCCGATAATAATTACTTTCTTTAATTTTGGGTTATTTTGAAGTGCGAACGATACCCATGACCCGCAAGAAATAAGAGTATGTTCATTTTCTTCTTTTAAGTTCATGTCAGTGTGATGATCAAATAAAATAAGGCTAAATGGTTCATCTATTTCTTTTAGTAGCAAATAAGATACATAATGATAATTTCCAGAACCGATAAAGGTGATTTCTCTTTGCTTTCTACGATATAACTCCCGTTTTATACGCTTTAAAGAAGGAGTCTCGCAATACAGGTTTGTGTGCTCTAAATGACTAAAATCAATATCTTCATGTGAATAAGAATGAAGTTTATTTTGTAATAAATATGTATCGTCAAAGTTTAAAAAAGTTAAACCGCTATACAATAAACTCATATTTATTCATCTCCTTTATATGTAGGCTAGCATATATTTTTATAAAATTAAAACGAAATACTTAGAGATGGATCTGCATTTGAAAAAGATGGATGTTTTGACAGAATAATCTTTCAATTGATAGAGAAAAGAAATATAATATAAGGAAATATATATGTGTGTTTCAGGAAATAGAGATTATGTAATAAATGAAAATGAGACTTGAAATGGAACTGAGAAAAAAGTAGGTAAAGATTAACTACCCGCAAAAGTTCAGTTGATTCAACGAATAATTAATGTTTCGAGTTATTATTTGTGAAAGGAGAATAAATGCGAGTATGAAAAAGATTATTATTTCAGATCTTGATGGGACTTTATTAAGAAGTGATAAGACAATTTCAGAGAAATCTATAAATATTTTAAGGGAATGTAAAAATAATGGAGACGAATTGATTTTTGCTACAGCAAGGCCTCCAAGAGCTATAAAACAGTATATTCCCAATGTGTTAAAGAGTGAGATTATCATTTGTTATAATGGGGCTTTAGTTCTTAAAGGTAATGATATTTTATATGAAATGAAGATTTCTAAAAATAACATTTTAGAAATTATAGAAATAGCAAAGAAGTATAATCTTCATCAGATTTGTCTTGAAATAGATGATAAGTTGTATTCGAATTTTGATGTTACTGATTATTTTGGTAATGTACCATGTGAAATTATGGATGTAAGAGATTTAGACTTTGAAAAAGCTTCTAAAGCAATTATTTGTACTAAGGGCTCAATAAACAAGGAATTCGTTAAAGAATTGCCTGATGAGTGTAAGGCAGTTATTACAGATGACGGAACATTATGCCAAATTATGCATGCAGAAGTTTCAAAATGGAATAGTATTCAATATGTTCTACAACACTTAAATCGAGAAGTCTCTGAAGTAATTGCCTTTGGAGATGATTACAATGATATGGAAATGATAGAGAAGTGTGGGATTGGTGTAGCAATGAACAATGCTGTTGAGGAATTAAAGTCAGTTGCTAAATTTATTGCTAAAAGTAACGATGAGGATGGAGTTGCTACATTTCTAGAAAATAAAAGTTTTGTTTATGTTAATTAGTATGAAAAAATAAATTGCAGCAAGCTACAAAAAAAGAGATGCTGCATCTGTTTTTGATAAATAGATAGTATGAATGGGATATGTGGGAGGAAACAAGCAAGATGAAAACATTTTTTAAAATAATAGGTATTTTAGCTGGTATGGCGGTAATCGGCGTAGGTGTAACATATGGTATGCTGTATTATCTAAATAATAGTAAACCAGCTGCGAAAAAGGCATCACCAGCTGCTCCGGCAGCAGAAGTACTAGCTGATAGTAATGTAAAAGCTGAAGATGCAAAGCTTTTAGAAAATGGCAATCATTCATTACCAAATAGCGGTTTTAATAAAAATTTTAAATGGACAGATGAGAACATACAGACAGCATTACATGAAATGGCACATCAAAAAACGAAAGCTGATCAAAAGTGGGGCTATATTTTTATCACACAAGAACGAATTGAAAGTTTACTTGATATTGTAAAGAGTAATGATCTAGTACAAGGAAATACATATGCAGATATTTTAGAGAGATGGAAACAAGGAAAATATGAAAAGATGGACGCGGATCACAATAAGATTTGGAAATTACAAAGCGGGAATTTAGGCGAAGGAAAAGGAGTAATGTCAGAAGCGGAACAAAAAGAGTTAATTAATCAATTGTTTATGCAAAAAGGTACATATTCAGGTAGTAAATTAATTGCAGATGGGGGACAGACTAATAAATAAGATAATATTGGAAGAGAGTAAGTGCTTATTAGGCAGTTACTCTTTTTTTGTGCACCTTTTAGTCTCGCTCTAGTAAGGAAAGAAACGATTGTAAAACGGGTGAAATCCATCTAGATTTATGATAGATTACATGGCTTTGAATAACTGTTGAAGTTTCGATAGGCTGAAAACAGAGTTGTTCTTTTTGACAACTTTCTTGTACAACAATGTAAGGAAGTATTGAAATTCCTAACTCACACATCACAGATTGTTTAATGACTTCAACGTTGGAAGTTTCAAATGTTTTAGCTGGAATATTTCCGCTTTGACGTAAAAACCGATCTACCATCGGTCTATAGCCGCAGCTTTGTTCTGTAAAGATAAATTGAGTATCATTTAGTAAACAAAATGGATTAGAGTGTGTAGAGTGATGGGGAGTTAAAATCCATCCAAATGCTTCATTACAAAAAGTACGCGTAATAAAATCATTATGTTCCATACTTTCTCCAATTATGAAAATAACATCTGTTTCTCCTTCACGTAGCTTATTCATTGCTTGTTCGTTTGTAGTTGTTTCCAGTATGATATTTACTTTCGGATTCTCCTGTTTGTACATACGTAATAATTGTGGTAATCGGTACACTGCTAATGATTCGTTAGATGTAATCGTTAAAGTTCCCTCTAAATCATCACTATTTTGAGGGATCTCTTGCGCTTTTTCATAAATAGCTAGTAATTCTAGAGCATAAGGATGAAATTGATGACCTGCTTTTGTAAGAAGTACTTTTTTCCCTAATCGATCGAATAGAGGGAGACGTAAATCGTTTTCTAATGCTTTCATATGCGCTGTTACAGTAGATTGCGCATAACCTAACGCATGAGCAGCTTTAGAAAAACTACCATACTTAACGATGGCACAAAATGTTTTAACATGTCTCATTTCCATAAGCTATCCCTCTTTTATTATCATGATTTGTGAATGATTATATCACGTATTTCAATTTTCCAAATGATTAAATTCTTTATAAAATGAAATTATAGAAATATTCATTTAAATTATATTGGAGGAGAAATGATGATCAAAAAGGGCTATCATGTAGCTGTAGTTGGTGCTACAGGTGCAGTAGGACAGAAAATTATTGAACTGTTAGAAAAAGAAACTAAATTTAATATAGTTGAAGTTACATTGCTTTCGTCAAAACGATCCGCTGGCAAGTTAGTGCAATTTAAAGGACGAGAGATAATGATACAAGAGGCAAAAGCAACTAGCTTTGAAGGTGTAGATATTGCCTTTTTTAGTGCTGGAGGAGAAGTGTCTAGACAATTTGTTAATCACGCAGTCACTAGTGGTGCCATCGTAATTGATAACACAAGTGAATACCGAATGGCGCACGATGTACCACTCGTTGTTCCAGAAGTAAATGCGCACACTTTAAAGGAGCATAAGGGTATCATAGCAGTTCCGAATTGTTCAGCATTACAGATGGTGATGGCACTTCAACCAATTCGAAAAGTATTCGGATTGGAACGAATTATTGTTTCCACATACCAAGCTGTGTCAGGTTCAGGAATTCATGCGATTCATGAATTAAAAGAACAGACAAAGTCAACGCTTGAAGGTGAAGAGGTTAAGAGTACTATACTGCCAGCGAAAAAAGATAAAAAACACTATCCGATTGCGTTTAATGTATTGCCTCAAGTAGATATATTTACAGATAATGATTTTACATTTGAAGAAGTAAAAATGATTCAAGAAACGAAGAAAATTTTGGAGGACCAAAACTTGAAAATGGCAGCTACTTGTGTGCGTGTTCCGGTCGTATCCGGGCACTCAGAATCGGTTTATATAGAACTTGAAAAAGAAGCAACTGTTGCAGAAATAAGAGAAGTGTTGCTGGATGCGCCAGGTGTTGTACTGCAAGATAATCCTAGTGAACAGCTGTACCCAATGCCATTATATGCAGAAGGGAAAATAGATACATTTGTCGGGAGAATTAGAAAAGACCCTGATACACCAAAAGGATTCCATCTTTGGATTGTTTCCGATAATTTATTAAAAGGGGCCGCTTGGAACTCGGTTCAAATTGCAGAAACGTTGGTGGAAGAGGGGATAATATAGTATAGGTAAATTAGGAAACTGTTAATGATTACAGTTTCCTAATTTTTATTTTATAATTGTTTTCTTTATTCCAGCCAAATTTGATTTGAAAGACAGTAAAAAACATCAAGAATGAATAAAATTCATTTGGTATGATATGGATAAATTAGATGTAAGGGGGGATTTAGATGTACCAAGTAAAGGGGTACTTTTCATCATTAAAAGGAAGTCATTATGATATTGGAAAGCAACAAGGAGAGTTTGTGAAAAATCATCCGTATCTCATTCCACAATTTATACAGCAAGAACATTTAGTATCAGATAATTATTGGACAGAATCTAGAAATATATTAAATCAATATTGTCCAGGAATTAATGAAGAAATTGAAGGGTTTTGTGAAGTGTTGAAAATTCCTGCTAGAAATCTGATGTATTATTATCAAACACTATTAAAAGCAGGATGTAGTCATTGTGTCGTATTACCTAAAAAGACAGATTCAAAGCACACATATGTATTAAGAAATTATGATTTGTCACCAAAAATAGATGATATGCGTTTTTGCTCAACACATGTTGAAGGTGCATATGTGCATAGTGGCTTTTCTACTTTTTATTTCGGTCGAACAGAAGGAGTTAACGAGCATGGGTTAGCTGTTACATTCTCAGCATGTGGTCAACCAGTAGGGAATATTGAAGGCTTACGAAAGCCAGTGTTAAGTGGTTTACAATGCTTTGCGGTAATTCGAGTATTATTGGAGAAATGTAAAAATGTGCAGGAGGCGATATCAATAGTTGATGAAATGCCAATTGCAAGTAATATTAATCTAATTGTAGCAGATCCTTTAGACGCAGCACGTATTGAAATATTTGACGGTTTTAAATCAATAACCAAAATTGATGAGGAAAACCAAGATTTTATCGTATCAACAAATCATGCGATTAGTTTATCTGTTCAAAAATTGAATAATAGAAGATTAGAACAATCTACAAACAGATATTACACATTGTATGAACATTTAAATCGAAATGAACAAGTTAGCATGGATTCTTTAAAAGAATTAGTAGAAAGAGAGTATCCTACTGGGCTGACAGTACATAATTATGAAGAATGGTTTGGAACTTTGCATTCTGTCTTATTTGATTTGCATAATCGTACAATGAATATTTGCTTCGGATCTCCACTATTCAACGACTGGTACTCATTGAAAGTTGGAGGAAGTCTTTCATTTTCTCAGGTAAATGTGAAATTTAATAATAAAACGTATACTGACTTTTGGAGAGAAGAACGCTATTAATTGATTCAAGAAGAATAAATGAGATAAAATGGTAATAGTAAGGTGTATGTACGGGAGGGATTGCCATTGCTAAAAGTAATGTTACCGATTGTTCTTATCTTATTTGTTGCCGTTTCAATGTATATTACTTATGAAAAAAGAAAAAAAGCAGGGGTAAAAGGATTGAAGAGTGCGTTAACTTCAATTTGTTTCTTTACACTAGCAATCTTAAATTTGCTTGCATATTGGTTTAACTTTGGCGGTATTTTTATTTGGTTCATTTCAATTGTTTTATTACTAGTCGGGGCATATTGTACGAAATATATTCCAATATCTAAAAAGGTACATTGAAATTTATTTGAGTTTAAAAGTTATGTTGTATTTTGTTTTGAAAAGAGATTATTCTACTAGAGCGTTGTAAAACGATTTTAATAGGATAATCTCTTTTGTTCGTTTAGCTTTGTAAAGAATGTACTGTTCTTTTTAGTTGCTCAATAAACTCTCGAGTTGCAGCACACATATATTTATCTTTTCTATAAATAAGGCCAATTTCTATTGTAGGAGTAGGATTTTCTATTTTAATAGCTTGAATGTTTTTATTTTGTAAAAAGTCTATATACGGTTTTGGTAACAATGTAATTCCCATTCCTTTTGAAACTATTTGGATTAAAGATTCCATCGTACTAATTTCTAAAATTGGTTTTGGTTTAAAGTTAAATTTTTGACAATGAGATGTAATTAGTTCGGTTAAAAAGAAATTTTTAGGTAAAAGAATTAAAGGGTAGTTCTGTAATTCAGCAATAGATACATGATTACGTTCAGCTAATTGATGATCGGTTGGTACGACTAATGTAAGTTCACTTTTGTATAGAGGGATAGAAATAATCTCCTTATCTTGCACCGGGAGAAATGTAATGCCAATATCTAGTTCGTTTTGTAATATTTTTTCACGAATATCTCCTGTACGAAGCCCTAATACAGAAAGCTCTATATTGGGATATGAATGATTAAAATTTAATATAGCTGGTGGTAGTAAATAATTTACGACGGTTAACAAAGAGCCTATTGTTAAGGAACCTTGCTGTAATCCGTTTAGATCTTGAATTGCAGAACGAGCTTGTTCGACTTCATGAAAAATGGTTTTACTATGTAATAATAAAATCCTTCCTGCATCAGTTAAAGATATTTTTTTACCAATGCGATCGAAAAGCGGCATTCCTACTTCATGTTCTAATGCACGTATTTGCTGACTTAGAGAAGGTTGTGAAATATTTAGTTTCTCAGCTGCTTTTGTGAAATGCAATTCTTTTGAAACAGCTAAAAAATATTCAAGTTGTCTTAATTCGATTGGAATCACCTCAAGTTTAATGATAGGTTATACCTATCATTATTATATAAATAATTGGATTGAACAATGATTTTGTTGAGCTTATAATCACTTTATTAGAGAGGGATTGAAAAGTTTTGAAGTAAGGATAGATAAGTATCGGAGCAAGGATATTTGAGTGGTTATTACATTTGCTGACCTTTTGTCATTTTAAATGAAAAATAGACAGAGAGTTTGAAAGTATAAATTAATCTATTGAAAAATTGTAGGGTAAGTAAGAGGAGCGATTAAGATGAATAAAGTATATGAGGTACTATCTTTAAATATAGGGTTACCAAAAGAGGTTACATACGGCGGAAAGGTAATTCATACAGGTATAAATAAGAAGCAAGTAAGGGAACCGGTGTTTTTATCCTTTTTAAAATTTAATGGAGATGGGCAAGCGGACTTAGTTCATCATGGTGGAGTAGATAAAGCAGTTTGTGTGTATTCTGGAGAACATTATAGATACTGGGAAAAAGAGTTGAATCAAGCCCTTGTATATGGAGCATTCGGAGAAAATATAACAATTAATTGTCTGTGTGAAGAGGATGTTTGTATTGGTGATACATTTCAAATTGGAGAAGCAATTGTACAAGTAACACAGCCAAGACAACCTTGTTTTAAATTAGCTAAGAAATACAATATTCCAAAGTTACCACTTTATTTTCAAGAAACAGGATATACAGGATTTTATTTTCGTGTATTAAAAGAAGGATGGGTATCACCTGCTGATACGTTAAAGTTAATAAAGTCTGATCCAAAAGGTGTTACAGTAGCATTTGCTAATCGTATTATGCATAAGGAAAAACAAAATATGGAAGGGCTAAAAAGGATCTTAGAAGTACATGCACTTTCTACAAGTTGGAGAAATACATTTGAAAAGCGAATGAGAGGAGAAGAAATTAATACGAGGGAGAGACTAGAAGGAAAAAAATAATAAAAATATTTTTTTATAAATGGTGCATTTCTATGAGTAAAAACGAAGTAGAAAGCACTATTTTTATATAATAAACTTATTAATATTCAAAAATCTTAATATTGTTTTATTCGACTTATTTTCGAATAGTCAAAACATAAAATTAATTAGACTCTTTTTTTATATTTTATGATAGTATATTGATTGGTAAGACCTATTACATTAAGAGCAGGTTATATAACTAAATCTAATTTGATGGAATTAAAGTATGGAGGGACAACATGGGGAATGTTGAAATTTTTGAAAAATTTCTTTTAGAAGAACCAAAAAGAGAGCAGTTATTTCCTTTATTTGAAGAAGTGTTTGGAATTACAATTCAAACATTGAATGATTTTTCAGAGAGAGGTTATTGGGATGATACATACAAAGCTTTATCATTTTTACATGACGATAAAGCGATTGCAAATGTTGCGGTATTTTCGCTACCATTGCTAGTAAATGGTGCAAGAATAAATGCAGCCGGCATTCAAACGGTAATGACTCACCCTGATTTTCGTAGACAAGGACTCATGACACAATTAATAAGTAAAATGATAGAAGAAATTGATAAGAAATGTGAATGTACATTATTATTTACGGAAAAACCTGAACTATATACATCATTTGGGTTTAAAGTTGTGCAGGAGTATTTGATGACTATTCTATATGATAAAAAGAATAATAATGACTCCTTACTTAGAAAATTAGATTATTATATGGAAGAGGATAGAAAGTTAATACATGAAACTATTGATAGTAGCCAAAGACTTTCAAATAATTTTTCAACATTAAACTTCCGTCCTTCGTTTTATTTGAATATGTATGATTCGGGATGGAATGGGAAATTGTATTATTCAGAGAAACTAGATGCTCTAATTGTGTATGAAGTAGATAATGAAAAGTTGAAATTATATGGAGTATTTGCACCAGTAATTCCAGTTTTAGATGAAATATGCGGAGAAATCGCTGAAAGATTTACAGAAATCGAATTTTACTTCTCACCAGATCAATTAGGGATTGAGGATGTACAATTTACAGAATTACAGTCTAATAAGTATTTAATGGTTCGAAGTAATAAAGAGTTAGATTTTAAAGGTTATAAATTCCCTGTATTAGCGGAGTTTTAAATGTTTGTATAAAGGCTTTATTATGGAGGAACTATGAATATATCGTATATACCTAAACATGTTGAGCAGCTCACTATAATGAATGTCCCTGAATATTATAAAATTAATGACAATCGGTCGTTTATCGTCCGTTCGAAAGCAGAAACAGATTTCTGGCTTAAAACACATTATGGTTTTGAAGTAATGAATGGTCATGTATTTTATAATGAAATGATGACAGACTTTCAAGCTGAAGTTCAATTGTGTATGAATCCAAATTCAAAATACGATCAAGCAGGTCTTTTTGTTATGATTTCGGAAAAGTGTTGGTTGAAAACTTCATTAGAGTATATTCCAGATGGCCCTTCTCATTTAGGAGCTGTCGTAACGAATAATGGATATTCTGATTGGTCAACACAAGACTTTCCAACAGAATTAGCTACCCAACAACTTCGTTTTCGAATTGTTCGCAAACGTGGCGATTATATAATATATGTAAAAAATAGCTGTCAATGGGAACAAATAAGAATGGCCCATTTGATGGAGGATATAGGGAATGCGCCTGTTAAAATAGGTTTTTACACGTGTAGTCCTTCTAAAAACAATGGATTTGAGACTGAGTTTTTAGATTTTACAATTGAAGAGATATAGATGAAAAACCGTATTCTTTCTACTTAAGAATACGGTTTTTCTATTTGCGTAATATAGAGCACATTTATTGACCGGAAAGTCATTAATGCTTATCATTTAATAATGTTAAATATTAATTTGCATAATATAATAGAAGTACTGGAAAAATCAAAAATTATATGGCTTAAGTAAGGAGGGTATGAATTATTAAATGGTAATTTCATAGGAAAAAGGAGATTAAGTATGAAATCATTTCGCAAATTATTACATTATTTAAAACCATACATGTTTTTCGCGATTATTGGACCGCTATTTATGGTACTTGAGGTTGCGATGGACTTAATTCAACCGACTATTATGCAACATATTATTGATGTTGGGATAGCAAATCGTGATTTGAATTATGTAATAAAAATGGGGCTTCTTATGATAGGAGCTGCAGCACTCGGTTTAGTTGGAGGACTTGGGTGTATGATGTATTCTACAAAAGCAGCTGTTAATTTCGCTACAGACATACGAAAAGATGTATTTGCGAAAGTAGAAACATTTTCTAGTGAAAATCGTGATTCATTTGGAACTGGGAAATTATTAACGATTGTGACAAATGATATTACTTCTATTCAATCAGCGATGACGATGACATTACGTGTACTTGTTCGTGGTCCTTTGTTATTTATCGGAAGTATAATAATTGTTTTTGTAACAGCACGTGAGTTATTTCCTATATTACTTGTGGTTGTTCCAATTTTATTACTTGCGATTATATTCATTGCAAGTAAAGCGAGCGGAACGTTCAAAAAAGTGCAAGAAGCATTAGATAAAGTGAATACAAAGCTACAAGAAAATTTATCTGGAGTACGTGTTATTAAAGCGTATGTAAGACAAAAATATGAAATTACTCAGTTTGGAGATGTTAATACAAATTTAACGAAGATAAATATTCGAGCGGTGCAGCTTATTTCCATAATGATGCCAATCATTATGTTAGTTGTAAGTGGCGGGATTGTCGCAACATTATGGATTGGTGGAGAAAAAGTATTTGATGGAACGCTTCAAGTAGGAGCTATTTTAGCGTTTATAAACTATTTGAATATTATTTTAATGTCACTTATGTCTATAAGTATGGTATTTATGCAAATCGCGCGAGCATTTCCATCTGCGGATCGTGTACAGCAAGTTTTAAATACTGAGGCTGATATTACGACGGAAACAAATGCGGTTGCACCTAAGCAAATCGAGGGAGAAATTGACTTTAAAAATGTTAGTTATAGTTATACGAAAAATAATGAATATGTTTTAAAAGATATTTCATTTAACATATGTAAAGGTGAAAAAGTAGGAATTATCGGTTCTACAGGAAGTGGTAAATCTACTTTAGCAAAACTGTTACCGCGTTTATACGATGTTGATCAAGGGGAAGTATGCATTGATGGAATAAATGTTAGAGCATACGATTTACAAAAACTTCGTGCTTCTATCGGGTTTGTACCTCAAAAGGCATTATTGTTTTCAGGTAGCATAGAAGAGAACTTACGTTATGGTAAAGAAAATGCAACGAATGACGAACTGGAAGTAGCGGCTTCATCAGCTTGTGCGACTGAGTTTATTAACAAGTTGGAAGATTCATATCAATATCATTTAACACAAGGTGCGACGAATTTATCAGGTGGACAAAAACAACGTGTATCAATTGCAAGGGCACTTGTGAGAAAGCCATCCATTCTTATATTAGATGATTCTACATCAGCAGTTGATGCGAAATCAGAATCTAACATTCAATCGGCATTAAGAACAGAATATAAAGGAACAACAACATTATTAATCGCCTCTAAAATCTCATCTATAATAGATGCTGATAAAATTCTCGTTTTAGATAACGGTGAATTAGTTGGTGATGGTACACATGAAGAATTGTTAGAACAATGTGAGGTATATCAAGAAATTTATCTTTCCCAAGGTGGCAATTTACATAAAGAAGGTGGGAAAGAACATGCGTAATTTTCAAGGGCAATTTGCTAATAAAGGTGGGCGTAACGCGCCTAAAATGGGTGAAGCTAGAAACACTAAAGGAACTGTATTGCGAGTATGGAACTATATGGGGTATCAAAAGGCTGCTCTTACGTTCGTTATATTTTTAGTATTTGTTACGACGTTACTTGGGTTATTAGGTCCTTATTTAATGGGAGTAATTATAGATCAATATATTGTACCGAAAGATTTAAACGGTACGGCGAGAATGTGTTTGTTACTTATCGCGATTTACGGTGTAACAGTATTGTTAACTTGGCTACAAACATTTGTCATGGTTAACGTTGCATTAAAAACAATACAAAAAATAAGACAAGATATTTTTGAGAAAATCCAAACGCTTTCTTTACGGTTCTTTGATGTACGTTCTCAAGGGGATTTAATGAGCCGTGTTACAAATGATATAGATAATTTGAATCAGGCGTTGACGCAAAGTGTTGTACAAATTATTTCATCAGCATTAACGTTTATAGGTGTAACGATTGCGATGTTCGCATTAGATTGGATTTTAGCGATTGTTACTTTAATTACAGTACCTATTATGTTTTTCGTTACAAAAAAACTAGTTACTTATAGTGGTAAAAATTTTGCAAAGCGTCAACGTGATTTAGGAGAATTAAATGGTTTTATTGAGGAAGCTATAACAGGAGCGGATGTTACAACGTTATATGGGAAAGAAAAAGAAACCGTACAAACTTTCAATAAAATTAATGAACAATTAAGAGTTTCAGCTACGAAGGCGGATACATTTTCAGCTTTTATTTTTCCAAGTATGAACTTTATAAATAACTTAGGTATGGGGCTTGTAATTGGGGCTGGTTCAGTTATGGTTTTAAATGGAATGACAACAGTAGGTGTCATTGCGGCTTTTATTAATTATTCTCGTCAATTCTCAAGACCACTAAGTCAATTCGCCACTTTAATGAATACAATTCAAGCGGCAGTTGCTGGTGGAGAACGTGTCTTTGAAATTATGGATGAAGTACCAGAAATTCAAAATAAAAAAGATGCATGCATTGTACAAAATTTACAAGGGCATGTTGCACTGGAGAATGTTTCATTTGGTTATGAGGAAAATAAAACGATTTTAAAAGAAGTGAGTCTTAAGGCACAGCCAGGGGAGACAATTGCTTTAGTTGGTCCAACCGGATCGGGCAAAACAACAATCATTAATTTGCTAACTCGCTTTTACGATATACAGCAAGGGCAAATTCATATCGATGGAAAAGATATAAAAGATTATGATATTAATTCGTTGCGGAGTAAAATAGGAGTAGTTTTACAAGATACGTACTTATTTGCTGGGACGATTATGGATAATATTCGTTATGGTCGATTAGATGCTAGTGATGATGAAGTAATCAATGCAGCTAAGGCAGCATCTGCACATTCTTTTATTAAACATTTACCGAATCAATATGAAACAAAAATTGCTTCAGAAGGATCGAATTTAAGTCAAGGACAAAAACAACTTCTTGCGATTGCGCGGGCGATTTTAGCAGATGCAGATATATTAATTCTCGACGAAGCAACATCAAATATTGATACGAGAACAGAATTGCAAATTCAAGAAGGACTAAATAATTTAATGAAAGGTCGAACAAGTTTTGTAATCGCTCATCGACTGAAAACGATTGAGAAAGCAGATCAAATCCTTGTTATAAAAGATGGAAGTATTTTGGAAAGAGGGAATCATGAATCCCTTATGGAAGATAGAGGATTTTACTTTGATTTGTATACGAGTCAGTTTAAAATTTAATAAAAACTTTAATATAGTGCGGTTTCTCTAGAAAGGAGAAACCGCATTTTTATATTTGAAAACATTACTATCCAAATAGTCGCTCACTAAATGTTTTAACTGCGTCTTCTTGTATCCCAAGTAAAACTTACGAATAGCGGTTTAAGGTTATGAAAACATCTTTATAACCCAACTGTTCCCCCTACAATATTTGGATGTGTACCTTGTTTCAAAAGTAGTGTTGCATGAGTATGACGTAAACTATGAAATCGAATTTTTTTAATTCATATTTTGTTAAATAAGTCTTAAAAATATCATGAAATCCACCGCGACAACCCCATGTACCTTTTTTAGTGCTAACAACTAAATCACAATCCATATACGCTTGACCAAGTATTAATTTATCAGTGTTTATTGTAATTTTATGTTTTTATAATGCTTCAATTGTTTTTTCATCAATTGGGACTAATCGTTTGGAACTTGAAGTTGTTGTATCTAATACAAGTCGATTATCCGGGTTTAAAGTTTGACTAATAACACGTAAAAAACGCTCATTATGAGTGCTTTTTAGTTTGTATATAATAGTGAAATAATTGAACTGTGATTATATACAATGGCATTGGAACAAATAGAGCCAATGACGGCAACCTTAACGAGGATTTCACGTTATATTTATACGTTTTAATGATTTAATAAATAATACAATTTGAATTTTATAAAAAAAGACACTGCTTCCAGTGTCCCAACTTAATACAAGAGTTTTATGAGGAAACTTAAATAGGTGAATTTAAGTTTCCTATAATATATGAAACTGCAATTAGGAAATCACTTATTTTTTAAAGGGGTTAATGGGTAATTGTACGTGCTAAAATCTATATTAAAAATATCTTGTACTAATTGGATAGTTTCATGATCATAAAAACTATCGTACGTTGGGAGGCGTGGGAATAAAGGGTCAGTAATATCAGCATCTGCAAAATTACCTTTAAAAATCGCCCTGTCTTTCTGATGATGCCATGATTTGGTTAGTATTTGTAAAGGAGAATTTTTTAATTGATATGTTTGTTCTAAGCGCACAATTTCAGTAGAGAAATTTTCAAGGTAGATATACTTTGTAACAAACTCTTCCTCACCTGGTTCATATTGCTGCATTAAATGAGGATCTACTTGTTCTAAATCTATCATTTGCGCTTTTAAGTAGTAGAGAAAGATTTTAAATGAAATAGGTTTATTACAAAATTCATTACCATAATAAAAATTCCGAATAGGATTCCATGCTGGGTTTTCTATATAAGGGGGGGCAATTAGTGAAAAGAATGAACTTACAGCTCTTGTATAGGGGTTTCTCACTAATTTATAGGTATCTTTTCTGTTTGAATATAAAGCCGCAGCTAGTTCAATAAAGTAGTCCGAAGAGTTTTTGTATATTTCATTTTCATAATTATGGATGAAAGAATCGTATTTTATGGCTTGTTTAAATAAATTTATTTGATAAAAAAACCAATGTGCAAGAGAGGTACAGCCACTTTTTTGACTCCAAAATAAAATTAAAGGGAAGTTAGAATTAAAGAGGGGAACGCGTCCATATTTAATAATATTTGCAAAAGACATGGCTAGCCTCCATTCAGTTATGTCAAGTACTTTTAGTTTATGAATAAAGAACTTGGCATATGAACAAGAGAAGAGAAGTAAAATAGATAATTTTAAATAATATAATTCTGAAATGAAAGAGTTATTTTATAGAAATGTGAAAAGAGCACACAGAAAATGTGTACTCATAACAATCTAAATTATTTTAAGGACCATGATATATCATCAAGGGCTTTATAAATATAGCTATACATGCGGTAAAAGAGATACTTTGGATTGTATTTTTGTTTCCAGTTCATAATAATCACCCCTCATACAAATAGTTTAATTATATTATATAGTTGTTAATTCGAATGTTAAGAAAATCTGATGTGAATTAAGATAAAATTAAACAAAATAGTTATTTTATATAGAAACAATAAAAGAACCCGCTGTTTATAAACGGATTCTTTGTAACAGGAACAAAAGGAATACAAGGAAGCTGGTCCAGAGCAACCTTTGTATTCACTTGGATGATAACACTATATTCGAAGGAAATAAAAATGTTAATGTAACTAAATAAAATTCTTATTATATGAGAAAGAATAAAAGAATCCATTTTTTATAAACGGATTCTTCCCTTAAGATTTGCAAGAGATTCAAGGTAACTTGACCAGAGTAACCTTATTGATTCCTTTTGATAATACCTTATGCAAAGGAATCAATAAGGTTAATGAAATCTAAATATAAAACAAAAAGAGCACACATATAAGTATGCTCTTGGACAAGAAAGGTAGATTTCTATGAGTGGACGCCTCCATACAATAAAGTATGCTTGTCCGGTTAAAAGGTGAAAAAATTTGAAAAAAGTTATTTAGTAATAGATAAAAAGAGCGCCCGGGAAAGCGCTCATTGACCGAGACTCTATCGGAAAGCGAAAATCTGACAGCGATATATCTTATGTATGTTTTTAGTGTATGTGCAAGTTGAAATAAAATCTTTATTTCAATAGAGAAAAGAAAAAAGACAACAACTGGAGGGCATGTTGTCCTAAAAAAGTGGAATAACACTGAAATATTGGTTTAAATCATACCCGGTTATTTAAAGTATATGAATTGCGTATAAAAATATACATCTTTCAAACAAAATCGTTATTGGATTAAAAGAAAAAGAGCACATGTTGATATATGCTCTAAGATAATCATTCTAATATCTATTAAAGTATTTCTTTTGTATCAGGTGTATCAAATTTGTCAATCAACTTAAACCATGCTTCTAAAAGAATTGTAGATAAAATCGCAAAGATTAATACAGCATGTAGTGATAATTGCACTGCTGTGAAATTAAGTTTTGCTAGCCAAAAATATCCGACATACATTGTCAGGAAGGTACTAACAATTGAAATTGTAAATCCTAAGAAACCTAATTCTTTTAGCTTTTCTTCAGATAATTTAAATACGCGTAATACGAAAGAAAAGATGATCCCAACTATGAAAAATCCAATACATAAGGTCAATAGTGACATTATACTTGGGTATTCAACCTTGGTGTACCTATATTGTTAACATGTTTTAGAAATTTATTCAATATAAGAGCAGCTAACAAAAGTTAACTGCTCGCCTCTCGACCAAGAGAGCAAGAGTGGGAAGAATTTAAAACTACCTTTTAAATTCTTCCATAGTATCGGAAAATATTTAGAATTCTATTCGTATAAAACATAAAAAGAGCACCATATAAGTGCTCTTTTCGAGAGTGAGTATAAATACCAATCATTCTATACTAGTATATGCACTGCATTATGTAGTTGTTACTAAAATTAATTTCAGTTTTTAAAATTAGAGGTTTCTTTTAATGAAACCTCTAAAAAGATAACTAAATTTACGTTATTGTAAATTCGATTGCGATAGGAGTTCCTCCATCTAGGACAGCGCCTCCTACAATAGTAGCAGCTGTAGTAGTCACACCAGTAATAGTATCACCTGTTTGAATAACGCCATTAATATAAAGCGTTAAAAAAGCATAAGAAGCAGGGAATGTTGTTACAGCACCAGTGTCATCAGTGAAGTCTGTGTTAGCAAAAGTTAAATCTGCTCCAGCGACAGTCCCTGTTGCTGCTGTACTTACAAATCGTCTTCCAGCTATAAAGGGCTTAACGATAGGCATTTATGTTCACCTCTTTTTTGAGAATAAATTCAGACAAGTTTTTTGAAAGTCTTGTCCTGTATTGTATTCTATGTTGTGCTTCCTTCAAAAGATACGGCTTGTACACTAGTAAAAAAGTATAATTCTTATTTGTTTATTAAATGTTGTATAAAATTAAACAAAATAATCCTTTGAAAAGAAAGTGAGGCTAAAAGAATGGAGGGTAACGTAAAGCTTTTAGGTGATGATAGAATGTTAGGGATGGAGTTCAAGGAAAGAACGATTTGTGTTTATAACACAGAAGACGATGTGATGGAATTATTTTCTACGAGAGTGCACAATCAAAAAGTCATTGATTTTCTTGAAGAATGTAAAAAAGAAATGAAGTAAAAGTTCAACAGAGTAGATCGAACGGAGGGGAACCGTATCGTATGAATCAATTGTTATTTTTTAAAGACATCGATGAAAAGGAGATGTGAAGACTTGTGGTGAAAGAGCTGAAAAACTAGTTAAGCAAGGAAAAATAAAGGAAGTAAAAAGAAGCAGAAGAAAAAGATGATTCTGTAAAAAGCAACCATTTGGGTGCTTTTTCTTTTACACAAAACAAACGAACTCAATGAAAAAAACAGCGATGTATGAGATTTTTATACTAGTGGGTTTGAAATTTAATATAGTGCGGTTTCTCTAGAAAGGGGAAACCGCACTATATTAAATTTGTAAAGATAATTATAAATATAGAGTTGGGTTTTTTAAAATACACGAATAGTTAGTAAAAAATAGCAATTTCAGTGCCAGATGGAAGAATTAATTTACGTGGAATTGTAATAATCTCAAGAGCCATCTGTGCTGAATAGAGAAGTATTGGAGTTAATTCTAAAGCGGGAGTTAATAATAATATAAAGCTCGTTAAAATTGCAAAGCTCCCCCAAAAGAAACTTTTTGAAGTGTTACAGAAATCTTTTATTAAAGAAAAGAAAGAAAAAAATGCTGTAACAATGAGAATAAAAAATTTATATTTATCAACCATTAAACCCCTCCTAAAGAACAGTAGCTTATATTATAACGTATTTTTATATATTATAATAAAAAGATTTTGGGATAAATAGTTTAAATGCGTAAAAACCGCAACTAAAAAACATTAGTTGTGGTTTTTATTTATGAGTCCTTTGTTTTAGAAAATACATAATCTAGAATTAAAAATTTAAAAATAGATTAGTGCCCTTATTATTGTTTGCTGGAGATGTACAGGATATTTGACCGGACAATAAGACGAGCTTTGAATATATTAATAAAAAAGGGGATGTTGAACAATGGCTAGATATAGTTTACATGGAGGTCACAATAGTATTGTACAGGGTGCAAATTATGGGAATCGGAAAGAACATATTATGGATCGCCAAGTTAAGGATGCAGTTGTTGCTAAATTAAGAGCATTAGGGCATACAGTTTATGATGATACTGATGAAGTAGGGACAACACAAGCGCAAAATTTAAATAACATTGTATCTAAAACAAACTCACATAATGTAGACTTAGTAGTTTCATTTCATTTAAACTCATATGATACGAATGCTAATGGTGTTGAAGTACTGTATTATGACCAACAAGCTTTATCAGCAAAGATAGCAGCGCAACTTTCAAAAGATATTGGCTGGTCAAATCGTGGCGCGAAGGAGCGAAAAGACCTTTATGTATTAGCGAATACGAAAGCACCTGCAATCTTAATTGAACTTGGATTTATCGATAATGAAGCAGATATGTCAAAATGGAATCCAGATAAGATTGCAAATTCAATTGTTTATGCGTTAACGGGGCAATCTGGTGGGACAACTCCGCCAGCCCAAAAAAATATCATTCAATCAGGAGCTTTTTCACCATATGAAACACCCGATGTAATGGGAGCATTAACGTCACT
Organism: Bacillus sp. EE-W1; assembly: GCF_009760835.1. NCBI lineage: Bacteria > Bacillati > Bacillota > Bacilli > Caryophanales > Bacillaceae > Bacillus > Bacillus sp. EE-W1. The sequence continues at coordinate 36,021 of NZ_WIPE01000059.1, forward strand.
AAAAATGACAGCTAACTTTATCTTACAATCTGATGGTTTAACATATTTTATCTCTGAACCAACTTCAGATACGCAACTTAAAGGAATGACAGATTATCTTGATCGTAAAGGCTGGTGGTATGAAGTTAAGTAAAGATTTTAGTTTAGTGGAACAGAATATTTAAAAATCAATAGTCAAAAAAGAGGATTACTTATAATGAGTAATCCTCTTTTTATTTTATCTCGTATGAATAAGAGTAGATATAGAAGATTACCGCCTTAAAACTAAATAAGTAATGCATGTAAGCGGGAGGTTCATTTGGTATATCAGCTATATTTGTAAATCATACTTTTAAACAGAAATAAAATTTAGAGTTTGAATTTAATTGATTACAATTGAAAAAGCACTAAAAACTAATAAAACGGCCATAATGATGTTAAAAGATTTAGTATGTTTTAATAAAAGTTTTTGGAACATGGAACCAAATAAGCTCCAACTAAATGTACTCATTAACCCGACTACACCTAGAAATAATGAGAAGAGTAGAAAACTTGAATATGAATTATAGTAAGGGAGAATAAAAGTTGACACTACAGTCAGGCCGAATAGTATCCCTTTAGGGTTAACAAACTGAAGAAAAATCCCCACTGTAAATAAGTTTTTATTATGTTTTTCATCGGAATCTGTACTAGTTTTACTAGTGAGTATTTTAAAAGCTAAATATAGCATATATGCTACACCTAAAATTTTTAAAGGGAATTCGATTATGGGTAGGATATTAATTAGTACAATATTAAAGAAGCTACATAAGGAAGTGAGGATGAAAAACCCGAAAGCTACTCCAATACAAAATTGCATACTCCTTTTTAAACCATGTTGATTAGCGTATGTCATAGCTAAAAAATTGTTAGGACCGGGTGTGAAGCTACTTATAAAAACAAATAACAAAAAAGAAAATATAGGCATTTCAAAACCCCCTAATTACTTAGTGTGTGTTATAATGACCGAAAAGAACAATATAACGTGTGCTCTTTATTATACATAACGGTCGTTATATTGTATATAGTGTAGGAGTGTTTCTTATGGAAGAAATTCAACTTATTTTGGCGAAAAATTTAAAAACAATACGAGAGAAAGAAAAAATGAGTTTGGAAAAGGTCTCGCAATTAACAGGTGTGAGTAAAACGATGATTGGACAAATTGAACGAGGGGAGTCAAGTCCAACATTAACAACGATATGGAAAATTGCTAATGGTTTGAAAGTGTCTTTTACTTCTTTAATCAATAATCCGCAACCAGATACGAAAGTTGTTTTACGAAATGATGTTCAAGTATTATCAGAAGACAATGGGAGATATAAAGTGTATCCTTCTTTTCCTTTTCAAGATGATAGGAACTTTGAAATCTATACGGTTGAAATTGAAGCAGAAGGAAAATTAAGTTCGGAAGGCCATAAAGAAGGGACCGAAGAATTTATAACGGTGTTTGAAGGGAAATTGATAATTGAAATAAATGATTGTCAATATACATTAAATAGCGGAGATGCAATTCGCTTTAAGGCGGATAGACCGCACTCTTATCATAATTCTGGAAGTACGCTAACTCGGTTAAGTATGACCATTTATTATCCAGCTGCATAAACTTACACTTGCATCAAGAATATAAAGAAATGTGTGTTGATAAACCATCTATAAGAGATGGTTTTATTTTTTTAAATTCATAAAAAAAGACACTCGTTTGAGTGTCGACATAGTATTGCTCTCGCGTATAGGATTGGAGTATGTTTCTCAAATACGTTTTGAGATGGTTCGCATTTTGGGAAACTGTCTTCTTATTCAATGTAACATTGGCAAGGAGAAGTGTAAATTGATAATGTATATACGGAAAATTTAGTATAGATGGTTATTACTATGAGTATAGTACAAATTGTTTTTATTGCTTAATCACTGTCGTGAAATTATTGAAATATTATTAGCTTTAGGAATGACGTAATAGTTACTACTTTAGCAGCTAAGAATGTTTATTATAAAAAAGAATGAATCATTTATTAATCGATTCGTATAATTGTTAAAGAGGCACCTGTTGAACCACCTCCAACTAAATTAACTATGGATAATACGCCGAATATTTGAAGGGAAATTGTATTACCAGCAATTAAATTGGTTATTAAATTATTATTATAGTTTGAAGTTGATATTGCGGGTGAAAAAATAGATCCGGGAAGTGGAGTCGAAGAGTTTAATAGTAGCCTTGTACCAGCAAGTAGAGAAGTTGTTGTATTAATTTGATAGGGTAAATAATATCTTCCAGTAACAGGAATTGTATATATATCATTTGTAGCGTTCACTGTAAAATTACCGAGACTTTGGTTATTAGAAAGTGGAATATTAGTTCCACCTAATATGACTGAGATGGGACCACCTAATGTATTATTAGCGAACATAGAGTTTGTTGTAATAATGGGTCCAGTAATGCCTGTGGGTCCAGTAATGCCTGTAGGACCGGTATTACCTGTGGGCCCAGTAGGATCTGTCAGTCTGTATGGAAGAATAATTTCAAGAGCCAGTGATAATAGTTCTTTTTTCATTTTTTCATCCTTATCTTGAATATAAATCACCTCATTTTTAAATTAGAACGTAACCGATTTAGTATTTTGAAATGGAACTATCATTTTATTATATTAATACTATTAGTTATAGCAACGGTAAAAGTTTACTATATGTAAAAATCATTTGAGAATGAAAAAAGTAGTTATGAAATTCTTCTAAAATGATAGATGTATTATTTTGTTAAGTAGTAAACAAAAATGTGGAACGAGGTATTAAAGTGAAGCGAGAAAATAAATTATCAATAAATAAAGCTATGATAGAACCTGAAAACATTGGACCTACGTTTCCAGTTCTTCCCCCAATTTATATTCCAACGGGCCCAACGGGAATGACCAGTCCGACTGGTCCAACTGGTTTAACAGGATCACCGGGA
>NZ_WIPE01000085.1:0-11256 GCF_009760835.1 Bacillus sp. EE-W1
TATATCGACTTACCGACAGAAACCGACAATGATATTCATTTGATGCGCGCTGGATCTGGGCTGGCAATAGAAGGTCACATCACCCTGTAGAATGCGTTATATCGGCAACGACAGGTAAATGTGTTGCTTTCTTTAAAATCGGCGCAGCGGATATAGGAAGCGTATTACGCAGCGCTCCTTCCCATCGTACCTTTTCACTTACAATAAAAAAAGACAGTTTAAACACTGTCTTTTTTTATAAGAAGGAAACAAACGGTTTTTCGCTGTTTTTCTCTTTTATAATAATTGCCTCAATTTTACTCTCGGACTTTATCTGCAATTGTACTTTCGCATCTTTAGGTAATTTTTCTAACATACTTTGAGCAGCCATTTGAGTAAGAGCCATTAATTCTGTTTTACCGTTATATTTAATAACGATATTCATATTTAATGTATCCATCTGATTTTTCTTGTAAGAAACTTTAGCATTTACTGGGATAAAATCTGCCGGAGAAAAATCTTTTATTGCCTTAGCAAAGTCAGTTATTTTTGTATTATCTTCTCCATGTGCTTGTTTAAATTCATCAGAAGGATATGAATACGCTTGTTCATCGATCGTACTCCAATTTCCAAGGTTCGTATCATTCTTTTGAACGGTAGCACTAGCAATATACGTTCCATTTTTTAAAGAACTTGTACTTTCTTGCTTAAAGATAGCAAACGTAATTGGAGACTTATTATACTTGTCATTTTTATTAATCGCTTCAATAAGTTGCTTGGCAACTTCAGTACCCTTAGACATAGCTTCTTCATTCGATACACTTGAAGACATGGCTAAACCGATCATAACACCAGATAAACTTAGTTCGTTTGAATTCTGTTTTCCGAAATAGTCTTGTTCTATAATATTCGTCAAAACGGGTGCTTTTACTTTTGCGACTAGTTCATCAACTAACTTCTCCGGAATATACTGATTTAATTGTAGTACATGATTTTCTGTATCAAATTGCTCTTTTGCAATATTCATTAAACCATTTTCATACTCTGCTAAATCTAATTTAGAATTTGTTGTTATATTAGCTGTATTGATAACCTTTTGTTCTTTTAAAGGAATTACAGTTCTATAATAATCTTTCGAAACAGCAGTTCTCGGAATCATGCTTTTTTCTTTCGTATCCTTCTGTATAACTTCATCCTTCTTACTAATCGTATCATTACTACAAGCTCCTAGTAATAAACTTACGACCGCGAAGGATAATGCCATTTTCTTCATTACTTAAAACCTACTTTCAACAATCTAATTATTTAATTTGAACTAATAACAGTGTACCATTAAATATATTTCAACAAAAACAAAAAAAAGAAGCAAGCACCTTTCGCTTGCTTCTTTTTACTTAATATTCTCTTCTAAAGCGTCTTTTTTAATGTTCCAATGAGACGTATTCCATACTACCATACCATCTTTTATGTATAACACTTGCGGAGATTCATGTTTAATGCTGTACTGTTCTGCAACACGATTCGAAACATCTCTCGCATCTTGTACGTATAAGTAATACGCTGGTACTGCTCTTTCTTCACTACAATACGCTTGAAATTCTGTATATGCACCGTGACTAATCGGGCATGTCGTACTATGTTTAAAAAGAACATAGGGCTCGTTTTTTTCTACTAATACTTCAAGTTCTTCAATTGCTTCAATTTTTGTCATATTCATCACGATTCACCTCTCATACGAAGTCTAGAGCGCTTTTCTTTCTTTTCAGCTTTTTTCTCAAGTCTTTCTAATTTACGCTCTTCTTTTTCAACCTTTTTCTCTTGTCTTGTCGCACGATAATGATTGTATACTTCAATTGCTGCGCTACTCCACTGTACAACTTGCGCTACTTTATCGGCATTATTTTCAATTTCGTCCGTAACAGAATCTGATACATTACGAAGTTTCGTATTTAAAGAATGGATTGTCGTTCCAATTCCATCTACGCCCGATACTACCTTATTTAATGATTGTGATTTCTGTTGAATGTCATCAGCTAACGCATTTGTTTTATGTAATAATTGCTCCGTCTCTACGCTAATCCCTTGCATTTGCTTTTCTAAACCTTCTAACGTGCTTGCAACGTTTTCTAACGTCTTTTGAACCGATAACAACGTTCTGCATACATATACTACTAATACAGCGAAAGCAACCGCGATAATAGCCGCACTTACATATAAAAGAACTTGCATTTCATCACTTCCTTTATCTTTTTCATACTTTCCCCTATTATACAATCATTTTCCGTTTCGTTCTAATCCCTATCTTTTCATTAGAATTTTCATACTTATTCGTTAACTTTAACATAAATGATTCAACAAATTCCACTAAGTAGGTTACAATAGGAGAGGATACATAATTAGTAGGGAGGCTTTACATATGAAAGATCCACGCATTGAAAAGTTAGCATACAATTTAATTAACTACTCTATCCGCTTACAAAAAGGCGAAAAAGTATTAATTGAAAACTTTGGCTTACAAAAAGAACTTGTAACTGCACTTGTAAAAGAAGCATATGCAGCTGGTGGTTTCCCATTCGTTTCTTTAAAAGATCATCAAGTAGATCGCTCTTTATTAATGGGTGCTACTGAAGAACATTTTGAACAAATCGCTGCATATGAAGCAAGCGTAATGAAAGATATGGACGCTTATATCGGTCTTCGCTCTGGCGATAACATTAACGAACAAGCTGACGTGCCAAGTGAAAGAATGCAAATTCACGGTCAAACAGTTGGTAAGAAGGTTCATAGAGACATCCGCGTTCCGAAAACGCGCTGGGTTGTTCTTCGCTACCCAAATGCTTCTATGGCGCAGCTTGCTAAAATGAGCACAGAAGCTTTCGAAGACTTCTACTTCGAAGTTTGTAACTTAGACTACGGTAAAATGGATAAGGCGATGGATAGCCTTGTTACATTAATGAATAAAACTGATAAAGTTCGCCTAACTGGCCCTGGAACTGACTTAACATTCTCTATTAAAGATATTCCAGCTATTAAATGCTCAGGTCATTTAAACATTCCAGACGGTGAAGTATACTCTGCACCAGTTCGCGATTCTGTTAATGGTACAGTTTCTTACAACACACCATCTCCTTACAACGGTTATACATTTGAAAATGTACAACTTAAATTTGAGAACGGTCAAATCGTTGAAGCAACTGCAAACGATACAGAGCGCATTAACAAAATCTTCGATACAGACGAAGGCGCACGCTTCGTTGGTGAGTTCGCAATTGGCGTAAACCCATACATCTTACATCCAATGGGAGACATCCTATTCGATGAAAAAATCGATGGCAGCTTCCACTTTACACCTGGACAAGCTTACGAAGATGCATGGAACGGCAACAACTCGAACATTCACTGGGATTTAGTATGCATCCAGCGCCCTGAATACGGCGGCGGCGAAATTTACTTCGACGACGTACTAATCCGTAAAGACGGACGCTTCGTTGTATCTGAACTAGAAGCTTTAAACCCAGAGAACTTAAAATAATAAAAAAAACGCTCGGAATGTTCTCCGAGCGTTTTTTTTATTAATAATTTAATAAATCTTTCGCCACATCTTCTGGCACTTTAAAACTCATTTTCTTATTTTTCATTTCAACTTCGACATAAGGGACATCTTTATATACTGTCATCGTACCAATTTCATGTAACTCTTTTTTATCATTACTCGACTCCGATAATTTTTTTGTATCCTCTTGGTACATTTTAAATGTTTTCCCTTGCGGAGTATCTAAAGGAGCCGACTGCATTTCCCACTTATCCATTTTCATGACTTCAAACAGCTTTTCAATTTCTTTCTTATCAGTAATTACTTTTTTATCACTTGAATCCGTAAGTAATTCAATCTCAACCTTTTGTGCCTTATCAAAGTTCATATCAGCCCTTTCCTTCTTCGCACCACACCCTATTAAAAGAACGGATGCGGTTAGCAGAAGTAAAAATAACATAAAGACTTTTTTCATTTCTAATCCTCCTGTACTACATGGAGCTACTTTTCTCACTTTTTGTTTGCTGAAAATGAAAATAATATAAAAGCGCCACTGCGATAGTACCTATTAATATTGGTACATATAGAGGCAGATCCCATTTCATATATACTCTAGTGCAGCCAACAAGCACAAACAAAATTTCCAAACAAAACAATGGTTTTACATATTTCATATCTTGCCTACCATTTCTATTTTCACCTTTGGATTCTCTTTCTCAATAAGCGCCAAAAATTCATTCATATGTTGCGGCATCGCCACCATATGTACTTTGTATGCATTCGTCGTTATTTCAAGATATTTACCAACTTGACGAATGATTCTTATCTCTTTCAATACGATATCATCATTTAAAATACCGTACTTTAATACACCATTTTCTACTTTATGCTTTTTAATAAATACTTCCCAAACGAGTGGTACATTTACAAGGAAACATAAACCCATTCCAATTAACGCTGACATCCACTGCTCTTTATTTGTGACAATCATGACAAGTGGATATACAAACATAAAAGCTAACGTGAGACAAACGAAAATTACTACCGATTTACTTCGTTGAATCGGAATGTTCATACACACACCCCCTAACCTAAATTATACCACTTTTTCCATTTTAGTTCATAAAAAAAGGCCATTTCTGAATGACCTTTTACACAATGTACCTATAAAATTTCTTATCTACCTGTAACACTGGAAAGTTTTTCGGCAACTCATCTATACTCACACTTTGAAAACCATTCTTTTCATAAAAGCGATGGGCCGCTAAAAATTTCACTGTCGTTCCTAAGTAAATATCTTTCAGCTTTTTATTCTCAGCCCACGAAATTGCTGTTTGGAGCAACTTATATGATGCGCCCCACTCTTTTCCGCGAAATTCTTTTTTTACAAACATTTTTCTTAACGCTACTTGCTGATTCTCAATATCTAATAAAGCTACTGTTCCAACTACTTTATCATCATAAGTTGCTACCCAAAAGTTTCCATGATTCCTTTGATAAAATGTTTCTATTTCAAGCAGGTCTGGCTGCTCTTCTTTCGTAATGGGGACATTGTACTCTTTTTGCTGAATATGAACGATAAGATCTACTACTTCATCTTGAAACGTACTTTCATACGGAATAATGCGTATCTTCTCGTTCATCGAATCTCCTTCCACTCTGAAGCTAGTAAACTATATACAGCGATATCGTGAAAATGATCATATAGCCATTCATCATCTCTTAAAATACCATCTAACTTAAAACCTAAACGCTCTGGAATAGCGCGGCTTTTCACATTTTCAACACCGCATCTAATTTCTATTTTATTTAATTTTAAATTTTCAAATGCATAGTGAAGTACAGCTTTCACGCTACGCGTCATAATACCTGTCCCACCAGCATCTTCTGCCAGGTAGTATCCGAGACTGGCCGCTTTCTTCCCCCAACTTACTGGATGAATACCTACCATCCCAACGAGCTTTCCTTTGTAACGTATACCACTTTCAAAACCGTCTCCCTCTGCAAACTTCTTTAACCACATCGGACAAATTTCATCATACGCACCAGCAGATTTCATCCCATCTACCCAAGGAAGCCATCTTCGTAAATGATTACGGTTTTGGTCTATTAATTGATATAGTTCCTCTTTATGATGCTTCTCTAATAACTGTAATTCGATTTCGTCGTCTACTCGGAGTGTGAACATGTTTTTTCGTCCCCTTTTATTTTTCTTATTATTCTAACATTTTTAGGTATAAAATGTTAAATATTCACACTTTTTTCGGTTTTATATAAGAATAACAACTATATATGATTGATATCTAGGTATGAATCATATATAGTTAAAGTATGGAAAAAAATGATAATTTTATAATTCAATTACGTAAAGGTGTTTTTGATCTCGCTATTTTGTCTTTAATAAGTAAACAACCTATGTACGGATACGAAATTACAAGTGCCTTACAAGATATCCCTGTGTTTCATATCCCGAACGGTTCGATTTACCCTATATTAAATCGAATCACGAAAAACAATTGGGCTGTTTCCTATTGGGAAGAGTCCGGTGATGGCCCAAAAAGAAAATACTATCGAATTACAGACGAAGGGAGAGAAATTTTAAATAGTCGCTTACATGATTATGATGCAGTGTATCAAGCTCTAATGTTACTAGCTAAAGGAGAGGATAAAAAATGAACAAGGAACAATTCTTTTCAAATGAACTCATTGCTTCTTTCTTACACGATCTTCATAAAGGGTTAACGAACTTACCTACATCAGCAAGAGAACAACATGTGCTAGAAATCAAATCCGATTTATACGAAAATGCATTAAGTAAAGAAAGTGAAGGGATACCATTAGAAATCATCCCTTCACAAGTGATTGAAGAATTTCTTCCTCCAAAAGAATTAGCACAGGAAATTACAGTAGAATATACAGACGTTATTCAAAATACACAGCAATCTACAAATACATTTATTAAATATTATTCCGGCCTATCTATCGGTCCACTTGGCGCTCTATCAGTTCCTATCGTATTAGGTTTCATCAATATTTCAGCTAATTTACCATTTGTACTAGCTTTTATTGCAAGCAACATTTGGTTTATCTGTAGAGAAAATCATTGGAATACAGACTTATTAAAATACTTTAAAACAATAATTTCCATTAGCTCAAGGCTTTTAATCGCACTTCCATTTGCATTTTTCGCGATTCGAATTATGATAACAAAACAATTCGATATGTTTTCATTCTATTATTTAATTGGATATGTACTTGTTAGTTCACTATATATCGTCTTATTAAAACAACTCTACAAAAAGAATAAACAATACCAACATATCAACGCTTTTTAAAATATATCAAACACAACAAAAAAGACGCACAGCCACAGCTATGCGTCTTTTCTATTACTTTTCTGCAACTTGCACTTCTTTTACGTAAGCTGCTTCGAATTTTTGGATGTCTCCTGCGCCCATGAAAATTAGAACGCCGTTTTTATGTTTCTTTAATACATCCGTTGTTGTATCTGTAATTAGTTCTGCACCGTCAATACGCTTTTGCAGATCTTCGATTGTTAATTCACCTTTGTTTTCGCGTGCTGATCCGAAAATATCACATAAGTATACTTGGTCAGCTTTGCTTAAGCTTTCAGCGAACTCATCTAAGAACTTTTCTGTACGTGAGAATGTATGTGGCTGGAATACAGCGACAACCTCACGCTCTGGATGTTTTTGACGAGCTGCTTCAATCGTTGCATTAATTTCTGTCGGATGGTGTGCGTAGTCATCGATGATAACTTGCTCTCCCATTGGCTTTTCATTAAAGCGACGTTTTACGCCTTCAAAAGTTGTTAACTGATGCTTCACTGCTTCTACATCAACGTTTTCATAATGGCAAAGCGCGATTACTGCTAATGCATTTAATACGCTGTGGTTGCCGTATCCTGTAATTTTGAACGTGTCATAGTACGTATTACGAACGAATACATCGAAAATAGTACCATCTGTTCTCTTTTGAATGTTACGTGCTTGGAAATCATTATCTTCTCCAAATCCATAGAAAATAACAGGTACTTTCGCTTGAATTTTTTGAAGTTCTTCATCATCTCCACATGCAATAATACCTTTTTTCACTTGCAATGCCATCTCTTGGAATGCATTGAATACATCATTGATATCTGAGAAATAATCTGGATGATCAAAATCAATGTTTGTCATAATTGCATAGTCTGGATTGTAAGACAAGAAATGACGACGATACTCACAAGCTTCAAATACAAAATACTTACTATTTTCTACCCCATGCCCTGTTCCATCTCCAATGAGGTACGATGTAGGGTGTGCACCTTGCATTACATGGGCTAACAAACCAGTTGTTGATGTTTTTCCATGTGCACCAGTTACAGCAACACTTGTGTATTGGTTCATAAGATCACCTAAGAAGTGATGGTAACGATGTACTGGGATGTTTAATTCTTTTGCTGCTACAATTTCTTCATGCGTATCAGGAAATGCATTTCCTGCAATAATCACTTGTCCTTCTTTTACATTATTTTTATCAAAAGGAAGGATCGAGATATTACGCTTTTCCAACGCTGTTTGTGTAAAGAAACGCTTTTCATAATCAGACCCTTGAACAGTATGCTTCATGTCATGAAGAATTTGAGCTAATGAACTCATTCCTGTTCCTTTAATTCCTACAAAATGGTAAACTGTCATCTTAAAGAACCTCCAACATTTCGAACTAATACAACGGCCTATCTATAAGACAGTATATGAATCTTTTCTTATTTTGGTAATCATCATACATTTTTGATGTAGTGAAGTTATTCTTTCCCTTCACTTATCAGGATAAACTCGTACGTACTTCTTTTTTATGTCCATAATAAATCCATTATAGCAAAAAAGAAGCCGCTATACTATGATAACAGAAAAACTGATAGGGTCAATCACCTATCAGTTTTTCTCTCTTTTACATATCTTCTCTTTTTTCTAATTGAACACGCTCTAGACGTGGGTTTGGACGATATTTACGACCAGCTTTCGCTTCTGGTTTTCCATTTAATTCTACGTTATCACCAGTAAAGCCAATATTCATTTTTAATAAGCTACTTCCTACTCCGTATATATCAACAGGTACGTTTTGAGCTTCAAATTCACGAATACGCTTCTCATCAAATCCACCAGTTACAACGATGTCTACATGCTGGAATCCTTCTTCATCAAGTGCTTTACGAAGTGCGAATACAAGCGATGGGTTTACACCACGTGGATCGAATGTTCCAAGTACTTCTGGGTGGCGAATGAAGTATTGATCAATCATCGTGCGCGACGTATCTACACGTACACCTTTTAATGTTGATCCAAATTCACGCGCTACGCGAAGTGCATCTGTAATGACATCATTATTGTAATCAATTAATACAACTAATTCATCTTCTGGGAATTTCTTATGATATGCTTTTGCCGCTTCCACAACATCACCATTAAACATTTGAATTAATGCGTGAGGCATTGTCCCCATACCACTTCTACCCCACCATTCATTCATCGCATGCGTCGCTTGTGCGCTCATACCTCCGATGTATGCTGCATAACCGTCACCAGCTTGTTGCGTATAATGATCGTCACGATCTCCCATGAAAATAACTGGTTTTTCTTTATCTACGCTACGCGCAGCTTGGACAACGTTATATACGTTTGTCGCAACTGATGTACGACGGGCTAAAATTCCATCAATGACACCTTCTAAAAATCCGAAATTTTCATAAGGACCATGAATTGTTAACACTGTTTCAAACGGACTAATATTATCGCCATCTTTTAAAGAGTTAATTTCAAGTTCCTCAGGATTTTTGGCGAATGTCTGTAGCAACGCAATCACTTCATCTGTTCCGCAAAGAACTGCATTTTCCTTTTGGAAAAATTGCATCGTCACAACACTTTTCGGGCGAAATTCTTCAATGATTTCTCTAGTCTTTAAAAAGTAAACGGCAGAGAACCAACCTTCTCCAACACGTTCGTCAAATTTAAATGTTCTATTTGTTAGTCTATTTATTTCACCTTTTAATTTTAATTCAATTTCTTTCATGTCGCTTTACTCCCTACTTTACTATCCAACATTTTCTATTAGTATACAGCAAAACCGTTTACTATACATTTGTTTCCTGCATAGCAGCGAATTCATCCTCAGAAATAAGGACATCTCTCGGTTTCGTTCCTCTTCCTTCAGAAATAATCCCTTGCGATTCCATCTCTTCAATGAGACGCGCCGCGCGATTATAACCGATGCGGAATTTTCGCTGTACAGAAGATGTGGACGCTCCCCCTTGTTCTACAACAAATTGACATGCATCAAAGAACAATTCGTCTTCCGACTCAGCTTGTTCTGTTTTCGCTAATAAATCCTCTTGCTTAAATAAGTAATTCGGCTTCATTTGCTTTCTCACATGATCAACTGTTTTCTCAATCTCATCATCCGATACATATACACCTTGTACACGAACTGGTTTAGACGTACCGTTTCCTAAAAATAGCATATCACCACGGCCAAGTAATTTCTCCGCGCCCCCAATATCAATAATCGTACGCGAATCAACTTGAGATGATACAGTAAACGCAATACGCGTTGGAATGTTTGACTTAATTAAACCTGTAATAACATCTACAGACGGACGCTGCGTTGCTACTAATAAATGAATACCACAAGCACGTGCTTTTTGCGCAATACGACAAATCGCTTCCTCAACATCACCAGGTGCTACCATCATTAAATCGGCTAACTCGTCAATGACAATAACGATATAAGGTAATGTCTCTCCTGGAATTTCTCGCCCACTTACAATCGTATTATAACGAGTTAAATCACGAGCACCAGCGTGCGCAAACAATTCATAACGACGCTCCATTTCTTCAACCGCCCACTTTAATGCAGCTGTCGCTGCTTTTACATCCGTAATAACAGGTGCTACAAGATGCGGAACAGAATTGTATGGTGCAAGCTCAACCATCTTCGGATCGATTAACATTAACTTCACTTCATGCGGTTTCGCTTTATATAAAATGCTCGTTAAAATTGCGTTAATGCACACACTTTTACCAGAACCCGTTGCACCCGCAATAAGTCCATGTGGCATTTTTCGAATATCCGTTACAATTGGATCGCCTGAAATATCAAGTCCTAGCGCAACTGTAAGCGGTGATTCGCTCTTTGTAAACACAGGACTTCTTAAAATTTCACGAAGGAATACTGGCTTACTTTCTTTATTTGGAACTTCGATTCCAATCGCACTCTTCCCTGGAATCGGTGCTTCAATACGAATATCTTTCGCTGCTAAACTCAGTTTAATATCATCACTTAAGTTTGTAATTTTATTTACTTTCACACCTGGGTCTGGCTGTACTTCAAAACGAGTTACCGCTGGACCTTGCGATACGTTAATAACATGTGCACCAACGTGGAAATTATTAAATGTTGTATCTAATAATTCTTTCTGTTCATCCAACCATTCTGTATTATCTAAAGCTGCCTGCTGCGGAATTGACAACAATGTTAATGGCGGAATTGCATATGTCGGTGGTGTTTGCAATACATTTCGCATATCGTTCTCTCTTTGATTTACAACATATGCTTTCTCTTGTACTTCCGTACTTGAAGTTGGCTTTTGTACTTGCTCTACCACCACTTGCTGCATTGGTCTCTCTTCCACTTGTGATTCCACCACTACTTGCTGCATTGGTTTTTCTTCCACTTGTGGTTCTACT
>NZ_WIPE01000078.1:0-8647 GCF_009760835.1 Bacillus sp. EE-W1
TAAAAAAAAAAAAAAATCCCATTCGTGAATATCAAAATATGAAAGAAACTATATAATATCATCAAGGATAAATTGTATTTCCGTAAGATTACGATAACTTTTTCTTCTTTGGATATAAAACCTATATGACCATAAACAAAGAGTATATTATTTCAGATAATTGAGTACTTCAAAGAAAAGAGGAACAAATGGAAGTTTTTTAACCTTCTCCTACAAACTCCTGTTTTTTTGTTTCCCCTACTACTATCCTTATAATTTTGTTACAATTAAAATATACAGATTATTCTAACATAGGAGGAGATTCCCATTGCTACTTCTACAAATGATTCTAAATATTTTACTAGGCGATCCACACGAAAGACAGTTTGAAATTAGAGAAAACATTCAGCTACTAAGTGAACAACGAGAGTTCAACGATTTAATAGAGCGTTATGGCCGTTCTTTCTTATTAAACTTTCGGATTCGAAGATTTATCGGGAAACACGATGCCCGCTTGTTAATACATAATCCAGCAAAACTACAGTACTTCTGTGAGGAACTTGAATCTATGATTAGAAAAAAAGGATTGTTTACATAAGGAGATATTTCATATGAACGCTGTAAAAGTTAAAAAGGTATTATATGTTTTCGTACACCTCGTGGGCCCACTTTCTTACCTCACTATTTCTACCATTTGGGGAGCTTTTTTCACTACTAAATCTACATTCGAAAATATATCTGATAATCTTGGTGTGATGGCTATCTATTACGTGCTTATGAGTTTACTGTGGTTTTTCTATTTAGATCGATTAGACAAAGATGTAGATAAAATTACAAAAGAAATTAAGGTGTAATACATATAAAAAAAGGAGAGCCGCCAAGACTCTCCTTTTTTATGTTAACTTCTTTTCTGCTTCTTATTTGATGAAGATACTTTATGAGAACCTGTTTCATGTGCCGTCGTTCCTTGTCCTTCTATTTCTGGAGAACCAAGGCTTGATCTTGAATGATCTTTTTTCACTTTTTTACTCATTTATATTCACCCCTTCGTGTTACTTTTTGCTACGAGGTAATAAACTATGCAAAATAAAAAGCGAGAGGAAATCCTCTCGCTTTTTTCATATTTTAGAATTCAGAAGAACCTGGAGTTCTTGGGAATGGAATTACGTCACGGATGTTAGCCATGCCAGTGATGTACATTAGGAAGCGCTCGAAACCTAGACCGAATCCAGCGTGTTTTGTACCGCCGTATTTTCTAAGTTCTAAGTACCACCAGTAGTCCTCTTCGTTCATACCTAATTCTTTAATTCTGTCTACTAAAACGTCCATTCTTTCTTCACGTTGGCTTCCGCCGATTAATTCGCCGATGCCAGGAACTAGAAGATCAGTAGCAGCTACTGTTTTTCCATCTTCATTCATACGCATGTAGAACGCTTTAATGTCTTTTGGATAGTCAGTTACGAATACAGGGCGTTTGAAAATTTCTTCTGATAAGTATCTTTCGTGCTCTGTTTGTAAGTCAATACCCCATTCTACTGGATATTTGAAGTCAGCACCTGACTCTTGAAGCACTTTAATTGCTTCTGTATATGTGATACGACCGAAGTCAGAGTTGATTACGTTGTTCATGCGCTCAAGAACTGTTTTATCAACGAAGCTGTTGAAGAATTCCATTTCTTCTGGTGCATGCTCTAGTACGTATTTCATTGCATATTTCAGCATATCTTCTGTAAGATCCATTACGTCGCCTAATTCAGCGAATGCAATCTCCGGCTCAACCATCCAGAACTCAGCTGCATGACGAGTTGTGTTAGAGTTTTCTGCACGGAATGTAGGTCCGAATGTGTATACGTCACGGAATGCTAATGCATAAGCTTCAGCGTTCAGCTGTCCACTTACTGTTAAGTTTGTTTCTTTGCCGAAGAAGTCTTTTGATTCATCAACTTGTCCGTCTTCACCTTTTGGTACGTTGTTTAAATCTTGCGTTGTTACGCGGAACATTTCGCCTGCACCTTCTGTATCACTACCAGTGATGATTGGTGTATGAACATGTACGAATCCACGCTCTTGGAAGAACTGGTGAATCGCAAATGCTGCGACAGAACGTACACGGAACGTTGCAGAGAATGCATTTGTTCTTGGACGTAAGTGAGCGATTGTACGTAAGTATTCAAACGTGTGACGTTTCTTTTGAAGTGGGTAATCAGAATCTGATAAGCCCTCGATATCAATTTTTTCTGCTCTAATTTCAAATGGTTGCTTCGCTCCAGGCGTTGCAATTACTGTACCTTCTACTTTAACTGAAGAGCTAAGTGGAAGTTTTGCAATTTCTTTGAAGTTTTCTAACTCTGTATCGAAAACGATTTGAACGCTTTTAAAGAAGCTACCGTCGTTTAATTCGATGAAACCAAATGCTTTTGAATCACGTAAGTTACGAATCCACCCTGATACTTGTACTGTTTGACCTGCGTATTTATCTGTATCTCTATACAGACTTTTTACTAATGTGTTTTCCATAGTGAAATTCTCCTTTGCACATATATTTAAATACAAAAAAACCTTTCATCCATAAAGGGACGAAAGGTTAAACTTCGCGGTACCACCCAATTTGTCATAAAGACCAACTTTAACTCGTATGTAATACATACTTCCCGGTTTGTAACAGGCCGGATTCCCGTCTAAGTCTACTCTTGAATACAAGATTCAATTTCGGTTAGCAACTCCAAGGTGTTCTTCACATATACCGCCTCATCAGGCTCTCACCGTCCCTGACTCGCTTTGGATTATAGTATATACTACTTTTCCTTATCATCGTCTTTCATTTTGTTAAACTAAAATTAATGTACTACATTCGAGAGAAAGATGCAAGATACCAAAAAATATATCAGCGATTTTTGTAATATATCGATTTTCCGACAATCGTGCCATAAAAAAATTGCCGGGCTTAATCCGGCAATTTCTCATTACTTACGTAACTCCGCACCAAACTTCTCTTCTACCGTTGTTAATACACGGTTATGTGCTTCTGTTACTTCTTCGTCTGTTAACGTACGTTCTGCATCGAAGTATGTCATAGAGAATGCAAGTGATTTCTTGCCTTCTTCCATTTTTTCACCTTCGTATAAGTCAAATAGCGTTACGTCTTTCAGAAGTTCTCCGCCAGCTTCAGCAATAACTTGCTTCATTTCACCAGCTTTTGTTTCTTTCGTTACGACAACAGCCATATCACGTGTCATAGATGGGAAACGTGGAATTGCTGTGTAGTAAGTTTCTTCTGCGTCTGCATCAAATACTTTTACAAGAGATAATTCGAATACGAATGTATTTTTCACATCTAATTGTTTTTCTGCTTCTGGGTGCAATTGACCGATGAAACCAATTACTTCGCCATCTAATACGATGCCAGCTGTACGACCTGGGTGCATCCCTTCACGTTTTGCTGGTGCATAAGTGATTTGGTTTGCAACGCCAAGTACGTCGAATAATCCTTCTAGTACACCTTTCACAACGAAGAAGTCTACTACTTTCTTCTCACCTTGCCATGCATGGTGAAGAGCAAGTCCTGTCATAACACCGGCAAGATGTTGTTCTTCTTTCGGAAGTTCTCCTGCTTCTGTTGGTAAGAAGACAGAACCTACTTCGTATAAAGCAACACTATCGTTTTTACGTGCCACATTATATGAAACAGCTTCTAGTAATTGCGGTACTAAGCTTAAACGAAGTTGGCTACGCTCTTCACTCATTGGAAGTGCAAGATTTACAGGAGCTTTTTCATTTGGCTCGACCATATATTGCTTCGCTTTATCAGCGCTTGTTAATGAATATGTGATCGCTTCATATAAACCAGCACCCTCTAGGAAGCGACGTACTTTACGACGTTTCGTTTGTGCTGATGTTAATTTACCACGAGTCATTGTTCCAGAAGGTAATGTAACTGGAATGTGGTCATAACCGTATAGACGACCCACTTCTTCTACTAAGTCTTCTGAAATTGTAATATCAGGACGACGTGCTGGTACATTCACATGGAATGTTCCTTCTACTTCTGTGAATGGGAATTTCAAGTTTGTGAACATTGTACCCATTTCACTTGCAGAAATATTTGTACCTAATACACGGTTTACTTTTTCAGCAGTAACAGATACTGTACGCTCTTGTACTTGTAAGTTGTCAGCTTCTACTACACCTTCAAGTGCTTCTCCGCCAGCGTATTTCGCCATTAAAGCAGCTGCGTGTTGAATTGCTTCAAATGTACGTGTTGGATCGATTCCTTTTTCAAAACGTGCGCTTGATTCACTGCGAAGACCTAAGTCTTTTGATGTACGGCGCACTGTTTGACCTGCAAAGTATGCAGATTCAATTAAAACGTTTACTGTCTCATTTGTAACTTCAGAGTCCGCTCCGCCCATTACACCAGCAACAGCTAAAGCTTTTGTTCCGTTTGTAATTACAAGGTGGTGGCTTTGTAACGTACGCTCTTGATCATCTAACGTTTCAATTTTTTCGCCTTCTTTTGCAAGACGAACAACGATTTCTTTTGAACCTAATTTATCGTAATCGAATGCATGTAACGGTTGACCGTATTCCATTAAAATGTAGTTTGTAATATCCACTACATTGCTAATTGGACGAATGCCAGCTGCCATAAGGCGCGTTTGCATCCACATTGGTGATGGACCAATCTTTACGTTCTTCACCATTTTTGCAATATATAATGGGTTTTCTTCTTTCGCTTCTACACTTACAGAAATGTAATCAGAAGTTTTTTCTGCTGTTTCTTGTAAGCTGATAGCTGGAAGTTTTACTTCACGGCCATAAATAGCAGCGACTTCATATGCAACACCTAACATGTTTAAGCAATCTGCACGGTTTGGTGTTAAACCAAGCTCAAGTACTTCATCATGTAAGTTTAAAATTTCAAGTGCGTCTGCACCAACTTCAGCGTCACTTGGGAAGATGAAGATACCGTCTGCATATTCTTTTGAAACTAACTTTCCATCAATACCAAGCTCTTGAAGCGCACAAACCATACCGTGAGAAGCCTCACCACGTAGTTTTGCTTTTTTAATTTTGAAGTTGCCAGGAAGTACAGCACCAACTTTTGCAACTGGTACTTTTAAACCTTTTGCAATGTTAGCAGCTCCACAAATAATTTGAACTGGCTCTTCTTCACCGATATCGATTAAACATTTGCTTAATTTATCAGCTTCTGGGTGTTTTTCACATTCTAATACGTGACCAACTACAACACCTTTTACACCTTTATTTAATAATTCAACACCTTCTACTTCAATACCACTTTTCGTGATTTTGTCTGCTAGTTCTTGTGCTGTTACATCTTTAATATCTACATACTCTTGTAACCAACGATATGATACGAACATACTTATCCTCTCCTTCCCTTACGCTCGTTTGAATTGTTGTAAGAAACGTACATCATTTGTATAGAAATGACGAATGTCATCTACGCCGTATTTCAACATTGCGATACGCTCTGCGCCCATACCGAATGCGAAACCTTGATATTCTTTTGAATCATAACCAGCCATTTCAAGTACGTTCGGATGAACCATACCTGCGCCTAAAATTTCGATCCAGCCAGTTCCTTTACAAGTGCCGCAACCTTTGCCGTGACACATCATACAAGAAATATCCATCTCTACAGATGGCTCTGTGAATGGGAAGAAACTTGGACGAAGACGGATTTCACGATCTTCACCGAACATCTTTTTCACGAATACTTGCAGTGTACCTTTTAAGTCACTCATGCGAATGTTTTTATCAATTACAAGACCTTCAATTTGCATGAATTGGTGTGAATGCGTCGCATCATCGTCATCGCGGCGATACACTTTACCAGGACAAATAATTTTAATTGGGCCTTTTTCTTTATTATTTTCCATCGTACGTGCTTGCACAGAAGATGTATGTGTACGTAGTAACGTTTCTTCTGTAATGTAGAATGTATCTTGCATATCACGCGCTGGGTGATCTTTCGGTAAGTTTAATGCTTCGAAGTTGTAGTAGTCTTTTTCTACTTCTGTTCCTTCAGCTACTTCATACCCCATACCGATGAATACATCTTCAATTTGCTCAACAACAGCTGTTAACGGATGGTGACAACCTGTTTCAACAGGACGGCCTGGTAGTGTAACATCAATTGTTTCCGTAGCTAATTTCGCTTCAATTACTGCTTTTTCTAAGTTTCCAATTTTGTCTTCTAAACGCGTTTGAATCGCTTCACGTACTTCATTTACTAATGCTCCCATACGTGGACGCTCTTCTGCTGATAATTTTCCCATGCCGCGTAATACTTCTGTAATTGGACCTTTTTTTCCTAAATACGCTACGCGTACGTCGTTTAAGCCCTTTAGCTCTTTCGCTTCTTCAATAAGCTCTAACGCTTTTTGCTTTAGCTCTTTTAAACGTGCTTCCATTTGGAACCCTCCTAATTTTAAAAATAAAAAAACCTCGCTCCCAAAAAGGGACGAGGTAAATTCGCGGTACCACCCTAAATTGACAGACCAGGTCTGCCCACTCATTAGTTATAACGATCAATTCTGACCGGAACGCCTTTACATATATATGGTCCTGGCGTCAACTCCAGAGGTGAATTCACTTCCGTCTACCATAAGAATGCTTTCAGTCTAAGGCATTCTCTCCCTATATGGCGATTTTGTAAGTTACTCTTCTCTATCAACGTTTTTCGTTATTTAACTTTTAATATAATATACTTCAACTTATTATAAGAAGTTTTTTATTTGTTCGCAACTGGGCTTTGTAAATAATACGTTAAAATCCCTGCTGCAACCGCAACATTTAATGATTCTGCCCCGCCGTAAATCGGAATATACAAGTTTTGATCCGTTTTTGCAAGAATTTCTTGGCTTACGCCGCTTCCTTCATTTCCTACAATTAATGCAAAACCACCAGCTGGTGTTACTTCACCATACGGAACTCCATTTTCAAGAGCTGTTCCATATACAGGAACGTTATTTTCTCTTAACTTGTCTACCCACTCTTCTAAGTTCCCTTTTACAACTGGTAAATGGAAAATAGAACCTTGTGTAGAGCGAAGCACTTTACTATTATATGCATCAACGCATCCTTCTCCAAGCACAACAGCATGAATACCAGCTGCATCAGCTGTACGAATAATTGTCCCTAAGTTGCCCGGGTCTTGAAGACCATCTAATAAAAGAAACTTTCCATCTGCAAGAGCTACTTCACTCTCGTGTTTCTCACAAACAGCAAATACCCCTTGCGTCGTTTCTGTTTCACGGAGTACTTTTACGATTGCTTCAGGTACGATATACATTTCCACATCATTAACTGTCCAATCTTTCGGAAGATCTGTCTGATCAGAAACGATAAGTTCTGTTACAACTCCTGCTTTTAAAGCCTCTTCCACTAAGTGGAATCCTTCTACAAAAAATAAACCTTTTTTATCGCGCTCTTTTTTCGTCTGCAGCTTTTTCCACTGCTTCACACGCGGATTTTGCACTGAATCAATGTTTTTCATAATATGTATTTCCCTCTCTTCTTGTCTTATCATTATAGCCTATTTTTCATACATATTTACATAAAAAAGAACAAAAACTAACGTCAGTTTCAATTCTGAAGAAGAGGTGAAAATAATGAGTTTTAATTTACGCGGTGCTGTATTAGCGAATGTATCTGGAAATTCACAAGATCAATTACAAGAAACGATTGTCGATGCAATTCAAAGCGGTGAAGAAAAAATGCTTCCAGGTCTTGGCGTTTTATTCGAAGTCATTTGGAAAAATGCTGATGAAAATGAAAAACACGAAATGTTAGGAACACTAGAGCAAGGATTAAAAAAATAAACAATAAAAGGTCACCTTAGAAAAAAACTAAGGTGACCTTTTATGTCTATAAAATTTTTCTTCTCCTAAACATTTCTACTTTACTAACGCTACACAGATGGAGTACAATATTCAAAATACATTTAAACCGATCGATTTTCTTTATAGACACCATTAGATAAAAGGAGTGAATGTTTTATGCAACGTATTACGCTTGAACAAGTTTTTAAACATCACATTACACAAAAATATGTAAACCGTTCTGGAATGGTCCACGCGATTGCTGTCGCTTACCATGCGTTTCACTTAGCGAAAAAGCATCATGCCTCAGTCGATGCTGCAACAAAAGCTGGTTTCCTTCATGATATCGGACATCACACATGGTACAGCGAGGGAGAATGGGATTATGACTTGTATAAAAAGAATGATATACATGCGATTAAAGGAGCAGAAAGAGCTCATAAATTGCTTATTAGATTAGGAGAACATCCGAAACTAGCAAAAGAAATTTCTATCGCGATTCTTCTTCATACAGATTCTTTCTTAGTACAGCAAGAAATTGAAAGAACATCTCTTCAAAACATTATTAAATGGGCAGACGAAGCAGATGAAGAACCGGGCGGAGCGCACCATTATAGAACGATTTCTTATGAAAAAGCATTAAAAGCTATTCAACAGTTAGACCGATTGGTAGAACGTGAATTGCAAATAGAGCAATCAAAATCGAATAACAAGGCAGAACATAGTTATCAATGAGAAAGAGGCATCACTATAGGGTGATACCTCTTTTATTATTTTATGGAAAATACACCTTTATATGTAATATTTAAATATTACATATA
>NZ_WIPE01000103.1:0-17702 GCF_009760835.1 Bacillus sp. EE-W1
ATAACCCACCAGCTGGTGGGTTATTTTTTACCACGATTTTCGCAATGATGATAACTCTTGCCCTCTTGCAGCTCCCTCTTTGTTTCTGCATCTATAACAATGTACTTATGAAACTCTTCTGCTTCATTTTGAGAAAAGGAAGCAAAAAAATAAACTTGGCGATCAGGGTGAACAAAAAAATCTTGAAGTACCACGCTACTACGACAACCCACGGCTGCTTTTTTTCTGAAAGAAAATTCTTTATCCGGCACTTCTTTAAATAAAATCTTTTTTCGAACGCTATATGCTGCATTGTTGTATTCTTTATAGATTTTCTTATCTAACTGTTCGTAAAACACATCTTCACTCACAAATGATTTATTTCGATTGCTTGGATAATTTAATTTTTGATTGGATTCTGCATATGTTGTGGACAAGTGTATAAAAAAACAAAGACCGAATATAATACATATCATTTTTTTCATCATTACACCTCAAATGTTCATTTATCCACATTACTTTTCCACATATTTAAATCAATATGCCGTTTCCAATAAAAAGGAATTTTTCCCACATTTGTCGAAGTATATAGCGTCAACTTGAAAGATGGGGATGAATTGTGAAGAAATTGATTGTAATACGACATTGTTCAGCAACTGGACAAGAACGTGATGCCGAATTAACGATTGCAGGAAAAAATCAAGCAAACACTCTTGCTACATTCCTCTTAGAAAACCAATCACAAATAGATCATATTATTTCAAGCCCATTTGTGCGAGCTATCGATTCTATTCGGCCCTATGCGCTTCAAGCTAACTTGTCTATCCAAGAAGATGAACGATTAGCTGAACGCATATTAAGCGACGTTCCAATGGATGATTGGTTGCAAAAACTAGAATCTACTTTTACAAATATAGATATCGCCTTTTCAGGCGGAGAGTCAACAAAACAAGCGACGGATCGTGCTATATCACTTATCCAAGACGTTTTAAAGTTAAACCATACTACAACACTACTTGTTACACATGGCAACTTACTGACGCTCATTTTAAAGCACTTTGATCATACGATCGGCTTTATTGAATGGAGAGCTTTAACGAATCCTGATATTTACGAAATTACACTCGATAAACAATGTATCCTAAAACGATTATGGGAAGCACCGTCCAAGTAATATCTCTTTCCAACACATTCAGTTGACGCCACGAGAAGAAACTGTACTAACAATAGAAAGGGGTATCACTCCATATGTACGAAGATGTACTTGCTTTACTACATAAAACAAATGCTTCTTACGAAAAGTTTGAACACGAACCAGTACTCGATTATGAAACAGATCGTATCGTACGTGAAAGGCTTGGCTTACACGGCACTCCAAGTAAAAGCTTATTTTTAAAATCAAAGTCTGGAGATTATTACGTATTTTTTACGTTAGAGGGTACAAGGCTCAACCGAGGAGAGATGAAAGAAATAACAGGAGAAAGCTTATCTCTCTGTTCTCCTGATGAGCTAAGAGAAGAAACAGGCTGTACTCCAGGATGTGTAGCTCCTTTCGGTTATTCACAAAATGTAACGATTATTGTGGATAGTGCTATTTATGCTTACGATAAAATTTTAATTACACCTGGTGTACCTGAATTTACAATTGAATTATCCACAGAGGAATTAAAGAAAATCTTATTAACATGCCCAAATACTGTTTTAGAATATAAACAAAAAGAGAGCTAATGATTAGCTCTCTTTTTTCATTATTTTGCTTCTGCTGTTTTTTCTTTTGCAGAACGAACCTGCTCGTCCGCATGGTAAGAAGAACGCACAAGTGGGCCAGCTTCACAGTGGCTAAAGCCTTTGCTAAGTGCAATTTCTTTAAGCTCTGCAAATTCTGCTGGTGGGTAATATTTAAGAACTGGTAAATGCTTCTTAGATGGCTGTAGGTATTGTCCAAGAGTTAAAATATCCACATTGTTTGCACGTAAGTCATCCATCGCTTCAATTAAATCTTCTCTCGTTTCACCTAAGCCCACCATAATGCTCGATTTAGTTGGAATATCAGGCTGCATTTCTTTTGCTCGACGTAAAAACTCTAATGAACGATCATATTTTGCTCTAGCGCGAACTCGGTCAGATAATCGACGTACTGTTTCAATGTTATGGTTTAAAATATCTGGTTTTGCATCCATTAACATTTTTAAGTTTTCTTCTACTCCACCCATATCAGATGGTAATACTTCGATTGACGTAAATGGATTTTTACGACGTACAGCGCGTACTGTTTCAGCAAAAACAGCTGCTCCCCCGTCCTTTAAATCATCACGTGCAACCGCTGTTATAACAACGTGCTTTAAGCCCATTTGTACTACAGAATCTGCTACGCGTTCTGGCTCTTGTAAATCAAGCTCAGTTGGTAAGCCTGTTTTAACCGCACAAAAACGACAAGCACGTGTACAAACCGCACCTAAAATCATAAATGTTGCTGTTTTTCTTACAGCCCAGCATTCATGAATATTCGGACATTTTGCTTCCTCACAAACTGTATGAAGATTCTTAGAACGCATCATTTTCTTTAAGCCTGTATAGTTTTCATTCGTGTTTAACTTAATTTTCAACCATTCGGGCTTGCGCTTATATTCTGTTTGTTTTGTCATGGTTATCAACTCCGCACAATATGAAATAATTTACCGTGTTCGCTTCTTTCAATGTAACATATCTATTCTAACGTATGAAAGCGATTTGCTCAAATGAAGATTCTAAGATTTTTTCCAATCGTTCCCTATAATGAAATACTCCGTATATCCCACACTAAAAAGAGTGATGTTGTGAAAGGAGTCTATTTCATGCTTCGAAAAATTTCTCTTTTGCTTTCGATTTGCTTTCTTCTCCACCAAAATATCGCTTACGGTGAAGATAATCAGCAAAGCATATACGAAAAGCGCATGGCACTATATAAAGAAACCGAGCAATCTTCAGGCATTCCGTGGTATTACTTAGCTGCAATGGATCAATACGAAAGAAATATACGGAGCGTAAGAAAAGATATTCCGAAAAAACCAGATGCCATTATCTCCCTTTATTTCAAACCAGAAATATGGGCTGGTCCCGTTAATGGTAACGACACTCTCCCCCATACAATTTCTCTATTTGGCGGATTGGGTTTAGATGGTGACAAAGATGGATTTGCAAACGCAAATAACGACCGTGATCTTCTGCATACAGCAGCGACAATTTTAAAGAAACAAGGAACGTCCGAAGACCGTGTTCACATTATGCTTTGGGAATATTATAGACGTGCGAAAACAGTTGAATTAATTACCGAATACGCCCAAATTTATAAACATTACGGACGTATTAATTTAGAAGGAAATGCTTTCCCTCTTCCGATTCGTAGTGACCATAGCTACCGTAGTACTTTCGGTGCTGGAAGAAGTTTTGGGGGAAGGAGAGTTCATGAAGGAACTGATATTTTTGCAGGCTATGGTGTACCAGTAAGATCTACTTGCTATGGCATTATTGAAACAAAAGGCTGGAACCGTCTTGGCGGATGGCGCATCGGTATTCGCGACCTTCATAATAATTACCATTATTACGCTCATTTAGGCGGATTCTCAAAAGAAATACAGCTTGGACAAATTGTCGAACCAGGAAAAGTAATCGGATTTGTCGGTAGCACCGGTTACGGCCCTCCCGGCACAGCTGGAAAATTCCCGCCCCACCTACATTTCGGTATGTATAAGGACAATGGTTATACAGAATGGGCTTTCGATCCATACATGCATTTAAGTCTTTGGGAGCGAAAAGAACGCACGAATACAAAACGATAACCGTAGCATATTGCTACGGTTATTTTTTTAATTCGGCTAACTATCCGTTTTCTTTTTATCAGGTACAACAACACTCCCACTTCCATAATAAGTAGGCACTTCCCCTTGAACAATACGCGTTGCAATCGGAACATCTTGTTTTACCTTTATTTCTTTCGTATGAAATGGAATAATCACTTGCAACGTGACTTCCATCTCCATAATAATTTGAATCGCTGTCGTATTGATCCCGTGCGGTTCAATTTTTTGTTTAATATCCGTATTCACATGACCAATCGTCGTGAAATCAATTGGAATATCGGGACCTATATTTCCAAGAAGCGCATTATCCGTTACACGACCAAAAGGAACTGCCATCGTTGCTCCATTTTTTTCAGAAATACCTAGCCCCTTCAAATCACCTTGTTCTACTTGCTGTAAATATTTTTCTATGTATGTGGTCGTTGACGTTACGATTTCATTTACTTGCTTTGTATTTAAATTAATTGTGGATACTTTCCCGTTTTTATCATTTTGTACTTTCATTAATGAATCGACATCAAACCCTTCATTAATTCTATCTTTTACCGCCTTCGTCATAACCGCTGTCGCCATTTTATGCGTCTCTACTTCCCCATATTTAAGTAATGTCGGCTGAATGCTTTTATTCACAATCCATAATCCTTGCACGAGTAATATGACAAAAAGAATAAACGACATAAGCAGTATGTGCCGAAAGGAAATTGGTCCCCTTCGAAACCGCGAATTTTTCGAACGAAATATACTCATAAAAAAACCTCCTTCTTATATCATTTCTATGCAAGAAGGAGGGACGATATATGCTTATCTCATTTTTAATAATGCTTCTTTTCCGATTGTGCCTGCCGTAATACCTAATGCTTCGGCCTCAATCGTTACTGATTCTAGCGGCGCTTCAAGAAGTTGTTCAATCGTTCTTACACCAACCGCACGGCCAGCAATAATTCCTCGATCACCTAACTTCTCATTTAAAAGACCTACATCTAATGCACCGCACATAATATATCCTTTATCGCTCATTACAGCTAGCAAATTTGTCTTTGGAAGTTTGACGCTAACCGCAATAAACGTATAATTATCGATTATAATTGGCTCCACATTAACCATAGTTCACACTCCTCTCTTTCTTATCTGTATGACAAGAGAAAAATGAGTGTTACAAGTTAACTAGCCTATAGTTTGACGGAAGATGTATGAGTTATCAACACGTCTGTTAACACATCTCTGAGTAACTCTGGCATATAATATTGTTTGTCAGAAAGTGTGGATAGCTCTGGGTATAAGTATCCGAATGTAAACATATCAATCGTTCCTACCGTATATATACGATCTAATTCCAGCGATTCCCCGTTAATCAATACATCTTCCAGTAAAATTTTATTCCCAGGAATCATATCTGGAATGACTTCGACACCAGCGTAAATCATTTTCCCCATCACTTTTCCACGAAATCCGAATCCTTTTACCTCAAGGTTCTCCATATTCGGGCGACGTGCTTTCAAAATAACTTCTCTTAACGTTTTCCCCGGCACTTTTAATAAACATGGATTAATTGGATGTGGACAAATTCTGTGAATATCTCCGCGCGTCACAACACCTTCATTTAATCCCTCTAATAGCACACCAGCGTTCACCATTCCAATTTCTGCACCGCACCACGTTTTCAGCGCATTTGCTAACATGTGCGAAAATGCCGTCTCATGAAACCAATCGACTGGTAAAGATTCCTTTAAATGAACGACAGGCTCTGCCATAATCTGTTTACTTTCTTCCTGCAGCAATTCAATTGTGGATAACGTTTTGCTATAAGCACCTAAACGTTCTGTCTTAATCGCTCTACCGTCCTTTTTCAACAGCTTCTTCGTCTCTTTATCCACAGTAAGCTGAACGTGCCCAACGTAACGTCCCCACTTTTCACAACAACAAAGTAAAGTATTATTCATAAGAATGCCACGCTCAAATAAATGGTGCGTATGTGCACCTAAAATAACATCTATATCATAATGCTCTGCCATATACTCATCCATGCTTTTTCCAAGATGAGAAAGGACAACCGTAATATGAGCCTCATCTCGCACTTCTTCTAAAATAGACTCTAAATGGATAAGCGGATCTTCAATATGCCAATCGAGCATATGATAAAACTCTGGATACGCTACTGTTAATCCGATAAAAGCAATCGTAATTCCATCTGTCGTTGTATGTAATTTATAAGGCTTTGCCCACGCTGGACGTACCCCTTCTTTTTCAAATAAATTCGCGACGAGCACCTCAAATCCAGCAGCATCATATAGACGATTCAAATGCTCCTTCGCTAACGTAATTCCTTCATTATTTCCGATCGTTACATAATCATATAACGCCTCATTCAAAAGCTTCGTATTGCCAAGTCCATTCGTCGCTTCCGAAATACTATGAAAACGATCCACATGATCGCCGATATCAACCGTCAAAACGGTCTCCCCCGCTTCCTGTCTTCGCTTTTTCTCCCCTTGTACAAACCGAGAAATTTGCGGCCAATTTTCAAAATGACTATGTATATCGTTTGTATGATAAAGGTGGATGATTGTTTCTTTATTTATATTCAGAGAAAAAACCTCCTCTCAGTTCCTTACTGCCATTTACGCTACACGTACGCAATAATCCTGTAAATACTTTTCGTCTTTTCTTGCTATTTTACATTGTACTCGCATTATAAGAAAAAGCAAAAGATTGTCCTTTTTGATAAGAAAACTTTTTCTAGTGTGTGGAAGGGTTTTAGATGATTGAACGGGGGATTTGTTGGGGTTCCGGGGATTTGTCAAAAAGTTTAACAGAGAGTTCGGTAGGTGGGCTTCAATTGCATTTTCCAATAGATTGTCAGTGGATTTGTCAGTATCTTTGCTTTACTTCCAGTCGGTCTCTTTTCCTACAACATGTTGTGGGGTATATACGGAATTTCTTTTGTCTTACTTTGTCGATAAGTCGATATCCCTTGTCGAATCGTCGATATATTGCAATAATCGCTGATATATTACGAGTTGTGGTCGATATATTTGAATAATCGCTAATATATTCAGCTGAATACCAACCTGGGTATACCAGACTGACCTAAACTGAATCGACCCCAGCACAACATAAGAAAGCGCCCTGCTGTGCAGGGCGCTTTCTTCATACATATATTAACCAATAGAACCTTCCATCTCAAACTTGATTAGGCGGTTCATTTCAACTGCGTATTCCATTGGAAGTTCGCGAGTGAATGGCTCGATGAAGCCCATTACGATCATTTCTGTAGCTTCTTGCTCAGAAATACCGCGGCTCATTAGGTAGAATAATTGTTCTTCTGATACTTTCGATACTTTCGCTTCGTGTTCAAGTGAAACGTAATCGTTTTTGATTTCGTTGTAAGGAATTGTATCAGATGTAGATTGGTTATCCATGATTAACGTGTCACACTCGATGTTAGAGCGAGAGTTTTTCGCTTTTGGTCCGAATTGTACGATACCACGGTAAGTTACTTTACCACCATGCTTCGCAATCGATTTAGAAACGATTGTTGAAGACGTGTTTGGTGCTAAGTGAATCATTTTCGCACCAGCATCTTGATGTTGGCCTTTACCAGCAATCGCGATAGATAATGTTAAACCACGAGCGCCTTCGCCTTTTAAGATAACTGCTGGGTATTTCATCGTTAATTTAGATCCGATGTTACCGTCAATCCATTCCATCGTTGCGTTTTCTTCACAAACCGCACGTTTTGTAACTAGGTTGTATACGTTGTTCGCCCAGTTTTGGATTGTTGTATAACGGCAATATGCATCTTTCTTAATGATGATCTCTACTACCGCACTGTGAAGTGAGTTAGTCGTGTAAACAGGTGCTGTACAACCTTCTACGTAGTGTACGTGTGCGCCTTCGTCTACGATGATAAGCGTACGCTCGAATTGTCCCATATTTTCAGAGTTAATACGGAAGTACGCTTGAAGTGGTGTATCCACTTTAATACCTTTTGGAACGTAGATGAATGATCCACCAGACCAAACTGCAGAGTTTAATGCAGAGAATTTGTTGTCTGTTGGTGGGATTACTTTTCCGAAATGCTCACGGAAAATATCTTCGTTCTCTTTTAATGCGCTATCTGTATCTTTGAAGACGATTCCTAGAGCTTCTAGGTCTTCTTTCATGTTGTGGTATACAACTTCAGATTCATACTGTGCAGATACACCAGCTAGATATTTTTGCTCAGCTTCAGGAATACCTAATTTATCAAATGTCGCTTTAATTTCCTCAGGTACTTCATCCCAAGACTTCTCAGATTTCTCAGATGGTTTTACGTAGTACGTAATTTCATCGAAATCTAAGTCGTTTAAGTCGCCGCCCCATTGTGGCATTGGCATTTCATAGAACTTATCCAGTGATTTTAAACGGAAGTCTAACATCCACTGTGGTTCTTCTTTCATACGTGAAATCTCTTCAACGATTTCTTTTGTTAAACCGCGTCCAGCACGGAAAATCGAAACGTCTTTGTCTTTGAAACCATATTTATAATCGCCGATATCTGGCAGTTGCTTCGCCATGTTGGTGTGTCCCTCCTTAGATAACCTCGTTTTTAGGAACCTTTAACATTACTTATCTTCGTTTAAGCCCTTTTCTAACGCTTTCCACGCTAATGTTGCACATTTAATACGTGCAGGGAACTTGCATACGCCTTGTAATGCTTCAATATCTCCTAAATCAATGCTGTCATCGTACTCTTTTCCTAGCATCATGTCAGAGAAAATTTTAGAAAGCTGAAGTGCCTCTTCAATTTTCTTACCTTTTACTGCTTGTGTCATCATCGAAGCTGAAGACATTGAGATAGAACACCCTTCTCCTTCAAACTTCGCCTCTTGTACAATACCTTCTTCTACTTTCATCGTAAGTTGAATACGATCCCCGCAAGTTGGATTGTTCAAGTTAACAGTAACACTATCTTCTAACACGCCATTGTTACGAGGATTCTTATAATGATCCATAATAACTTGACGGTATAACGTATCTAAATTATTAAATGACATTTGTGAAATACTCCTTTGTCTTGATTAGTGATTCAACAAATGTATCAATTTCTTCTTTTGTATTATATAAATAGAAGCTCGCACGTGCTGTAGAAGAAGCTTTCAGCCACTTCATAAGCGGTTGTGCACAGTGGTGTCCTGCGCGAACCGCAATGCCTTCTACATCTAATACAGTTGCTACATCATGAGGATGTACGTCTTCAATATTAAATGTAACAAGACCAGCGCGATGCTTTGGACCATAAATTGTAACGCCATCTACTTCTGATAGTCTTTCTAAAGCATATTGCGCTAATTCATGTTCATGCTTTTCAATATTATGAAGACCGATTTCTTCTAGGAAATCAATTGCCGCACCAAGTCCGATTGCATTACCGATAATCGGTGTACCTGCTTCAAACTTCCACGGAAGCTCTTTCCAAGTAGATTCTTGTAAATCTACGAAATCAATCATTTCGCCGCCAAATTCAATTGGCTCCATATTGTTCAGCAATTCTTTTTTACCATATAATACGCCGATACCTGTAGGTCCGCACATCTTATGAGCAGATAATGCGTAGAAATCACAGTTTAAATCTTGTACATCCACTTTCATATGAGGTGCACTTTGTGCTCCATCAACGATCATGATTGCACCGTTTTCATGTGCGATTGCTCCGATTTCTTTTACAGGGTTAATCGTTCCAAGTACGTTTGATACTTGCATAATAGAAACGATTTTTGTATTCGGTGTAACTGTTTGACGAACATCTTCTAAAGAAATTGTACCGTCTGGTTGAAGCGGAAGGTATTTTAAAGTTGCACCAGTTTTCTTCGCAACTTGTTGCCACGGAATGATGTTACTATGGTGCTCCATGTAAGAAATAACGATTTCATCGCCTTCTTTTACATTTTCAAGACCATAGCTAGCCGCTACTGTATTTAATGCAGTTGTCGTTCCGCGCGTGAAAATAATCTCTTCCATTGATTTCGCGTTAATAAACTTGCGAACTTTCTCGCGTGCACCTTCATACGCGTCGGTAGCTTTCGTACCGAGCGTATGAACACCGCGATGCACGTTAGAATTATATTCTTTATAGTAACGTTCTAACGTTTCAATGACTTGAATTGGTTTTTGAGAAGTTGCTGCACTATCGAAATATACAAGTTGTTTGCCGTTCACTTTTTGATCAAGAATTGGAAACTGTTTGCGTATTTCATGAATATTCATTAGCGAACTTTCCTTTCAATTACCTCAACAAGCTGTGCCTTTACTCCTTCAATTGGAAGCTCATTTACTACAGGTGCTAAGAATCCATGGATGACTAAACGTTCTGCTTCGCGTTTTGGAATACCACGGCTCATCAAGTAGTATAATTGGTACGGATCTACGCGGCCTACTGAAGCTGCGTGACCTGCCATTACATCATCTTCGTCGATTAAAAGAATTGGGTTTGCATCACCGCGAGCTTTTTCATCTAACATAAGAACGCGAGAAGATTGTTGTGCATTTGATTTAGATGCACCGTGTTCAATCTTACCAATTCCGTTAAAGATAGATGTTGCACTATCTTTTTGTACACCGTGTTTTAAAATCCAACCTTCAGAGTGTTTACCGAAGTGAACAACTTTAGTTGTAAAGTTTTGTGTTTGGTTACCACGACCAATTGTTACTGTTTTCGTATCAGCATATGATCCGTCGCCCATTAAATTCGTAACGTTCTCTGAAATTGTGTTTCCGTCATTCATAAGGCCTAGAGCCCAATCAATGCGGCCGTCGCGTCCAACAACACCGCGGCGGTTAACGTAAGTTGTTACGTCTTTTGCTAATAGATCAACCGCACCAAATTTCACTTGTGCGCCTTGTTCCACGATTACTTCTGCTACGATATTTGCAATACCTTTAGCATTTTCATTTGCAACGTAGTTTTCTACATAAGTTGCAGTACTGTTCGCATCAGCTACGAATAATACGTGGTTATATACGTTAGCTTCTTCGCCGTCTACTAAGAATACAGCTTGAAGTGGAGTTTCAAGAACAACGTTTTTCGGAACATATACAAATGCACCGCCGTTGATTAATGCAGCATGAAGTGCAGTTAAACGATGCTCGTCTACCTTCACGCCGTCTTTCATTAAATACTTTTGTAATAGTTCAGCATGCTCTGTTGCAGCTGTTACGATGTCTGTAAAAATAACACCTTTTTCTTTTGCTTCGTCTGCTAAAGAAACGAATGCAGTTGTACCAGTACGTTGTACTAATACGCTGTTATTTTCATCGATTAAGTTTTTCACTGCTTCTGGAAGCTCTGTTAAAGAACTTACAGGCTCTTGCTTAGCAGCGTCGCCTTTTCCGATAAAGTCCCATTTTTCAATTTTCGTTTTATCAGGCGTTGGCATTGGAAGTTCAGTTGCTTGTGCAAGAGCTTGTAAGCGGAACTCAGTCAACCAAGCAGCTTCGTTTACTTCGCTTGCGCGCTGACGGATTGTTTCTTGATCGAAAGGTAATGTACCGATTGTCATGTTTATGCTCCTCTCTTACGCTTCTTGCTCTGCTGTTTCGTCTTCAATACCTAATTCTTTTTTAATCCAGTCGTAACCTTCAGCTTCTAGACGTTGTGCAAGCTCAGGGCCACCAGATTTAACGATACGACCGTTCATCATAACGTGAACGAAGTCTGGAGTGATGTAGTTTAATAAACGTTGGTAATGCGTAATCATTAGGCAACCGAAATCTTCGCCGCGCATTTGGTTAATACCTTTAGATACAACTTTTAATGCATCGATATCAAGACCTGAGTCGATTTCATCTAAGATTGCGATTTTTGGCTCAATCATCATTAATTGAAGAATTTCGTTACGTTTTTTCTCTCCACCAGAGAAACCTTCGTTTAAGTAACGTTGTGCCATTTCTGGATCCATTTCTAGGAATTCCATGTTTTTATCTAAAGTACGGATAAATTTCATAAGAGAAATTTCATCGCCTTCTTCACGACGTGCGTTAATTGCAGAACGTAAGAAGTCAGCGTTTGTTACTCCGCTAATTTCACTTGGATATTGCATTGCTAGAAATAGACCTGCTTGTGCTCGCTCATCTACTTCCATTTCTAATACATCTTCACCGTCGATGATGATGCTACCTTCTGTTACTTCATATTTTGGGTGACCCATAATTGCAGAAGATAAAGTTGATTTACCTGTTCCGTTAGGTCCCATAATTGCGTGGATTTCTCCACCTTTTACTTCAAGGTTTACACCTTTTAAAATTTCTTTACCGTCGATTGATACGTGTAAGTCTTTAACCGTTAATGTAGAACCAGCCATCTCAATACCTCCATTAATCCTCTATATACATTTTAAAAATTCCTAAAACGTTCATATTCTCATTTTATTCTCATTCTAATTTTATATCAAATAAAATGATATCGCAAACGACGAAAAAAAGTAACAATTTTTTCACAAATGTATATAAGTATTTCCCTTGCATCTTTATATGATACACCTTTCTTCTTATTTATATAAAGAAAAAAGGACTGGTAATTTTCCAGTCCTTCCCTTATATTTATTCACTTACCGGAAGTACAGCACCTTTATATTCTTTATTAATAAAATCTTGAATTTCTTTTGAATGCAGTACTTCTACTAGTTCTTTAATTTCTTTTTTCTTCTCGTCACCTTTACGAACTGCAATAATATTTGCATACGGAGAGTCTGATCCTTCAATCGCAATTGCATCCTTTGTTGGATTTAATTTCGCATCAATTGCGTAGTTTGAATTAATGAATAAAGCATCACCTTCATTATTTTCATATAGCTTCGGTGAAAGTCCCGGTTCTACATCTGTTTTAAACTTTAAGTTTTTCGGATTTTCTACAACATCTTTTACTGTTGCTTTAACAACATCTACACCGTCTTTTAATTTAATAACGCCACCTTTTTGTAACAATGCGAGCATACGGCCACGCTCCGCTACGTTATTACTCATAATAACTGTTCCGCCATCTGGCAATTCTTTTAAACTTTTATACTTCTTAGAATAAATGCCCATTGGCTCTAAATGGATTTTTCCTGCGTTTACAATTTTATATCCCTTTTCTTGAATTTCTTTATCTAAGTAAGGAATGTGTTGGAAGTAGTTCGCATCAATTTCCTTATCCGCTAACGCTTTATTCGGCAAAACATAATCCTGGAACTTTTTAATCTCTAATTTAATGCCCTTTTTCTCTAGTATCGGCTGTGCCTTTTCTAAAATAACAGCATGTGGCACGTTAGAAGCTCCCACAACAAGCTTATTCTCTTCTTCCCCTCCGCAAGCAGCTAATGTAAATACAGACAGTGCTGTAACAACTGACAATAGAATCTTTTTCATATGATGTCCCCTTCTCCCCTATAGTTATGTAGTTATAAAAAAGGCTGGCATACACCAGCTCTTTTCAGCAATTATTCTTTTACAGGAACAACCGCTCCTTTATATTCTTTATTAATAAAGTCTTCGATTTCTTTAGAATGCAATACTTCTACAAGCTCTTTAATCCCTTTTTTATCTTTATCACCTTTACGAACCACTAATACGTTTGTGTATGGAGAATCATCACCTTCAATTGCAATTGCATCTTTTTCTGGATTTAATTTCGCATCAATTGCATAGTTCGAGTTAATTAAAACAGCGTTGCCTTCTTTATTGTTATACACTTGTGGTAACAAACAGGCTCGATATCCGTTTTGAACTTTAAGTTTTTCGGATTATCTGCAATATCTTTTGGAGTTGCACTAACTGGATCTACTCCGTCTTTAATTTTTAAAATGCCTTCTTTTTGTAAAATTGCTAAACCACGTCCATGGTCAGTAACGGAATTACTCATAATAATTGTCGCCCCGTCTGGAAGTTCTTTTAAACTCTTATATTTTTGAGAATATACACCAATTGGTTCCAAGTGAATTTTCCCTGCTATTTCAAAATCATATTTTTTATCTTTCATTTCTTTTTCTAAATACGGAATATGCTGGAAGTAGTTTGCATCTAAATCCTTATCCGCTAACGATTTATTTGGTAACACGTAATCTTGGAACTTTTTCACTTCTAATTCAATTCCTTTTTTCTCAAGTAACGGTTTTGCCTTTTCTAAAATTTCAGCGTGCGGCACGTTAGAAGCCCCCACAACTAGTTTCTTTTCATCTTTATCTTTCCCGCCACAAGCAGCTAACCCAAAAATAGAAGTTGAAATAAGTGCTGTAAGTAATAATTTTTTCATTTGAAACATCCTCCTGTTTTTTTATTATCGTTTATCTATTCGAGTCGTTACACTATCACCAATCCACTGAATGAAAAATACCACTAGTAATACACAAATTGTCGCAACGATTGTTACATCGTTATTTCCTCGCTGGAATCCTTCTAAATAAGCAAGTGTTCCAAGGCCACCAGCACCAACAACCCCCGCCATTGCTGTATAGCCTACTAAAGCGATTGTTGTAACCGTAATACCAGATACTAATGCTGGTAACGATTCTGGAATTAATACTTTCAAAATAATAGTGCTTGTTTTTGCTCCCATTGCTTTTGAAGCTTCAATTACACCTTTATCAATTTCGCGAAGTGCAATTTCAACCATTCTCGCGTAAAACGGTGCCGCTCCAATAATTAAAGCTGGCAGTGCTGCACTCGCTCCAAGAATTGTTCCAAGCAGAATCTTTGTGAATGGGATTAATAAAATGATTAAAATGATGAATGGTATCGAGCGGAAAATGTTTACGAACGCTCCAATCGCCGTGTTAACCGATTTGTTTTCCCATAAATTATCTTTCGCTGTCATAAAGAGTAACAATCCTAAAATTAGTCCTAAAACAAATGTGGCAAGAGCTGCGATTGCCGTCATATATAACGTTTCACCAGTTGCTTCTAACATTTGATTCCAATCAATATTTGTGAGTAACTTATCCATGTGCAATCACCTCCAGCTCTACTTGATCTTGATGTATTCCCTCTATTGCTTGCTGAATCGCTGTTTCCTCACCATTTAAATGAATAACTAAACTACCGTAAGAGCCGTTATTTGTTTGGGCGATGTTTCCTTGCAAAATGCTAACTTCTATATCACTGCGTTGCATTAATCTTTGAAGTACTGGTCTTTCTACAGCTTCACCGATAAACTGCAAACGAACTACTTTACCATCTGGATACTTTTCAATTAAAATTTCAATCGTTTCATTTGTATCTTCAGAATCCGTTAACTGCTGTACAAATCGCTTTGTAATGTCTTTCTGCGGATTGCGGAATACATCAAGTACTGGACCCGTTTCTACAATCTTCCCTTTCTCCATTACCGCCACTCGATTACAAATCTTTCGAATCACGTGCATCTCGTGTGTAATGAGTACAATTGTTAAACCGAGACGCTTATTAATATCTAATAATAAATCTAAAATTTGATCTGTCGTTTCTGGATCAAGAGCTGATGTCGCTTCATCACATAAAAGCACTTGTGGATTGTTAGCTAATGCTCTTGCAATACCAACGCGTTGCTTTTGTCCTCCGCTCAGCTGAGATGGATACGCGTCCCCTCTTCCTTCTAATCCAACAAGATGAATTAACTCATCCACTCGTTTTCTTCTCTTCGCCTTATCAACACCTGCAATTTCAAGTGGGAACTCGATATTTTCGCGTACAGTTCGTGACCAAAGTAAGTTGAAGTGCTGAAAAATCATTCCGATTTCTTGCCTTGCCTTACGAAGTTCACTCCCTGTAATTGCTGAAATCACACGATTTGCAATTGTAATTTGGCCAGAAGTTGGTTTCTCTAACTGATTGAATAATCTGATTAAAGAACTTTTCCCAGCGCCACTATATCCGATTACACCAAATATTTCACCTTTGTCTATTTTTAAATTGGCATTATCTACAGCAGTGACATCACCGCTTTTTGCTTTATATATTTTCTTTACATTTTCTAACAAGATCATGATGTTCACCCCTTTTTTTGTTTAAAAAGCGTAAGCGGCTCGTTTAGAACAAGAGGACGCCCGAATCCCTGACGTAGAGGCGCTTTTTGCCTCATAGGAAGGGATGAAACGACCGACTGTTCTAGCCGCTGAAGCTAGATTTTTGGTCGACTCCGCAATTTTTTATTTTTAATGCGTGTAGTCCACCGTTATCACTACTTTTATTGTTTGAATGTCCTCCACATTCAAACAATAAAAAAACCTTTCCGCTTTAGAGAAGCAGAAAGGTTTATATGCGTATATAACAACATTATCCCTCTCTCTCATCTCTCAAAGCATTTGCTTTGCAGGAATTGGCACCATTTCAACATAAGTTGACGGTTGCCGGGCTTCACAGGGCACAGTCCCTCCACCTCTCTTGATAAGAGAAATCAGATTACATTTTCGTCTGATTTGTAATTTATGAAATTGTCTATATTTTATGAATTGAATTGTATCAATATCCACACACCATGTCAACAGAAATTTTCGTAAAAAATGAAACTTCAGAATTTTAAGCACCTACTGACATCGGTTTACATATATGGAACATCGATTCAACTAATAGCATCGTTCGATACGTTCCCGAATATTGTACACGTCCATCGTTCATTAGCATTTGCAATCGTACATTTCCGTTCACCAATTGTTTTACATCTTCCTCATCTACACAAACGATTTGCTCCGTTCCTCTTTCCTCATGTAGCAGCTCTATATAATCTCTCGAAATTTGTAACGAACAACTTTCATCTCCAAAGCGGAAATTAACAGTTTTTTCTCCTTGTCTTAAAAGCGGCTCTAAATGATATTGACCATTAGCGTAATTTACAAATGATTGCAGCAAAGAATATAATTTCACCCTAAATCACATCCTTCATATCACTTTCTATTACACATACCATTCCCTCTCACTAAAGAGCAATCCTGTTACTTTCGCTCGACAAATACTGTAACCACCCTGCATCTCGACATATTTCCCGAGAAATATGTCGAGGCGGCAAAAACTTTGCCGCCTACTTTAATTCCGTATATAAATATTCAACCGAATGAAATGCATATATCTTCTTCATGAGTGTCCCATTTTCAAAAACAAGTAAACACGGTACACTTTCGATTCCATACTCTTTCGCTAAATGCGGAGCATAATTTAAATCTAACATTCCAATTTGGAGGTCTTCAATTGTCATCTCAACAACTGTTAACATCTTTTTTGCTAATTGGCATGTTCCACACATTGGAGTATATACATATAACACTGTTTTTTCTTCGTTCTCTATTAGGGCTGTAGCTTCGGCTCCTGTCCAATCAATCACTTCTATCATTCCTTACCGTAAATATTCTGTATAAACGTCAATGTCAGCTCCCCATAATACATTTGCTAAGTGTGAAGATGGCGCAGTTGCCACTTCTCGGTACGAGCGATCAATGTAAATATGCTCTGCTTGCGGAAATTCTTTTCGAAATTGCTTCCTTAACTTTTCTCCAGCATCATCAGCATCCACTAGTACATACACTTCCTTATCAAAAAACTGATCAATGAGCTCATCCATTTTCGATAAACCAATTGTACCATTTGTACAAACAATTTCCACCGGTTCACGAATAATAGATTCAATCTTTCTTCTATCTGATTTACCTTCTACAATAATGACTTTTTCTACATAAATCATATGTCATCACCCGATCACCATATACTATACAACCTTTAACTTAGTATATAGTATATTCGTTATTTTCATGTTGTTTCCTGTTTATTTTTGCAAAAGAAAAGCGGAAGCGGCTTGCTCAGAACAAGAGGACATTGGAACTCCTGAACTAGAGGCGCTTTTTGCCTCAAGTGAAGGAGTGAAATGACCGACTGTTCTAGCCGCTGGAGCTGGATCATAAAGAA
>NZ_WIPE01000065.1:0-1057 GCF_009760835.1 Bacillus sp. EE-W1
CTCACTTAAGAAGTTTTAAAAGACAAGCTTGTTAATGATGTCCCAACACTTAAGTCGTTATTTAATACGAGGGATAAACAGGCTACTAATGGTAATGTAATAGTAATTGAGCCATCAGAATTAATCACTATACTAGGACTAGATCCACACTCTTCTCCACCACTTACAATTGATTCTACCTCACCACTCGGAGTAAACGTAACTATAAGACACACATCGATACAAATATCATTTAAAGTATATGGCATTACTTATACCCCTCCCTAAAACAATTTATAATAAGCTATGTAGTAAAAAGGGCTAATGACACAAAAAAATTTTAGATAAATGCGCATTAAGATGTTTTTTCTATTTTTACAGAGCTCCGCTCAATTCATCCTTAAAAACACAAGGTAAAGTGAACCCGTTATAGTCCATGAAATGAGCTCTAATCCCCCCTTATCTAAAAAGGAGGAACTATTATTATGGGATATGATTGTAGTAAGCGGTGTACTTTTGAATTTGATCGAACCATTGT
Organism: Bacillus sp. EE-W1; assembly: GCF_009760835.1. Classification (NCBI taxonomy): domain Bacteria; kingdom Bacillati; phylum Bacillota; class Bacilli; order Caryophanales; family Bacillaceae; genus Bacillus; species Bacillus sp. EE-W1. The sequence goes on from NZ_WIPE01000065.1 coordinate 518, forward strand.
AAATCATAAAAACTATAAAATTTCAAATGCAAATACATAAAGCAACACAAAATAGCCCCTTCTCACCAGCAGGGGCTATTTTATATGAAAATACTTCATTAGTTTATATATCCTAAAACACTTACAATCTTACTCGCTTTTAAATTATGAATATGATAATAAATTTCTAAACCTTTTCGCTCAGCTCGTAACACTTTACCCTTCATTTTTGATAAATGTTGTGAAACTGTCGATTGTGGAATATTCAGTAATTCTGTTAATTGTGTTACATTACACGTTTTTCTCGTACTTAATTCATTTACAATTTGTAAGCGGATTGGATGCGCCATAATTTTCAAAATATCTACATCTTCTTCTGAAACTAAACTTTTTCTCAATTCACTTGTATATGTTGTCATAGGACATTCCCCTTTTATATGAGCTCCTTTTATTTTGATCTATTTCCAAAATATTTAAAACTCCGATGTAAAACCTTTATATAAAAATAAAGGAATTTTAACTTTTTAAAAACAGAACGAAATACAATTCACTTTATTTATT
>NZ_WIPE01000045.1:0-1643 GCF_009760835.1 Bacillus sp. EE-W1
AAGTTAGGTGGGGGTCGGGCTGCCCGTAAACGTCCGATTGGTGAGGGCTGATTATAGGTTCACTTTATATTATTCTCTTATAATTTTCCAAAAAGGAGAGTTTATGAAAAAGATTATTGTTTTTGTATTAACGATATTTATATTATTCTCAGGATTTGCAACACAAAGTTATGCGTTGTCAGATTCGCAATCTGCGGCAATACAAGCGTTGCTAGATGATGCCTGTCGTATATCAGGTGTGCCGGGAATGTCAATCTCAATACTTGCTGATGATGAAGTGTTCTACTTTTCTTCAGGGTATGCAGACCGTGAAAAGGGGTTGTCTGCAAGTGAAAATACACTCTATGAGTTAGCCTCGGTCAGTAAAGCTTTTACCGGTATGGGTATTATGCTATTGGAAGAGCAAGGGCTGCTTTCAATGACTGACCCTGTCCAAAAATATTTACCTTGGTTTACATTAAAGTATCAAGGGAAACCTGTTGATATGCAAAGTCTTACACTAAATAACTTTCTTCACCATACCAGTGGTCTAACAAATATTAGGCATCTTCAAAATATTCCACAAGGCAATACACCGGATATGTTGCAAAAGACTGTGGAAATGCTCGTTGATGCTGAATTGGCGTTCCCTCCCGGTGAACAGTATAACTATGGAACCGTTAATTATGACGTATTGGGTTTGGTTATTGAGATTGTGTCGCGACAAAGCTATGAAGACTTTATGAAGGAACAGGTATTTCAGCCGTTAGGTCTTCACCAGACATATGTTTATAAAGAAGATGCTCAAGCCACTGGACAGTTGGCACAGGGCTACCGTTCTTCCTTTTTTATGACAACTCCATTTAAAGCTCCGGATTATGCTGGGAATAAACCCGCAGGCTACATCATTTCTAATACAAAAGATATGGCGCGTTGGATGGGCATACAGATGGGTATCGTACAGGACATACCCGAAATATTTCACACGGTTATCGAAAAATCACATAGGGGTGATATGTCTGTTTCGGCTGTCAACGGTATGTATTATGCGGCAGGCTGGTCCGTAAACGCCGAACAAACGATTATAGAACACACTGGGGGCAATCCAAATTTCAGAACCGAAGTAGTCATACTGCCAAATGAACGAACAGCCGTCTCCTTGCTGAGCAACGGTGCAAATACCAATACAAACATGGTACTAAAAGTTAAAGATATATTAGAAGGCAATCTAAATCAGTCATATGAAATAAGCGGCACACAGCTTTTGGATATCATTTTGTCGTCTATCACAATTATTCTTTGCCTATTGGCCGTTTTGCTATTTCTCTTAGGATTACGCAGAAGGAGAACGAATGAGCGGCAGCCAATGACAAAAAAGAGAATAACCGTAACAGTTATTTTCCTGACCGCTACGATTGCCCTGGGTATACTGTGCTGTGCTTTCGATTGGTCAACAATACTTATGTGGCGAACATATAGTGTTCTTACAGCTTTGATTTCGTCAGCATTATTAACAGCAAGCATTACATGGTTTGTATACACTCACCGATAAAATACCTTGCTCCCAAGATAAGCATAATGTTAAGTCATTAAATTTCAATTTATCCCGCTTTAATGAGCAGTAAGACCCCCAACTCAAAATTCAGCGAAAGCAAAGAAGTTAG
>NZ_WIPE01000165.1:0-1364 GCF_009760835.1 Bacillus sp. EE-W1
CTAGGTACATATTTCGCAAGAAATCTATCCAAAACAAACGATATAGTATCCATTAAGCGAATTAATTAAGCATGGAATTAGATGTAGACTATTGAATACGTATTTTGTTTTTTATTAAACAATACGGTACGTGAAATTTTAAGTTTCTCTTATAAAAAAAGCCCCTTGAAAGGAGCACTTATTTTACAAGATACTGTTCAATTGCTTTTATTAATAGTTCTGCACCTTCTGGACTTAATATGATCTTACCATTTGCTAATGCCATGTTACGATTTGACACTTCTCCTGTTAATGCACAAACACCACCAGGCTGATACTTCTGTAAAATAATATCTTCACCTTCTACAAAAATCTCTAATGGCGATTTTTCTTTAATACCAAGCGTATTTCTAAGTTCCTTTGGAATTACTATACGCCCTAATTCATCCACTTTTCTAGTTACTCCGGTTGCTTTCATCCAGCAAATTTCCCCATTTCATTATCAATTTGTACCCAATTTATTCTTTACTATTGTAACAGGCTTTCGCCATGCATGAGAAACATGAAGATCCAAAAAATAACGATCATAACAAGAAATTCTTCAAACTTTCTTGAAAGGAAATTATCTCTAAAAATTACACTTAATCCTAGAGTGGCATCTCATACCGAGAATCGTTTCCGTACCCCTAAATACCCCACGTTATCACCTCATATAGATTCGGAATGTATACATTCTGTATTCGTTAACTATGTTCCTCCACTACATAATGAATACAAAAAATGTGAGAGTATATTCACCCTCACATGTGTTTAAATTATTATTCAGGATATTTAGTTTGTTGTTCCATATGTTTTGCAACGTCAATTAAGGGTTGCATCTCCTTTAAAAAAGCATTTACAATCTCTAAAGGAATCCATAAAATAATACTCACTAAATTCATCATAACAGCCAGTGAGTTCAATTATAATTCTAGGTGCATTCTTATACTCAGGTTCAAGATAAAGCATATTACATCGGCAAAGAATTGTAAATAACTCGTTAAATTTCCCACCTAGAATAAAGGTGGCTTCATAATTATCATCAAATGATACAACATGGCTAGCTTCATATTGAAACCGTCCATTTCTAAATATAGTTCCTGTAATATCTCTATACCTTATTGATGTTTCCACTGTCATAATCATCACCTCAAAGAAGTGATTCTATGCATGGATGCTAAACACCTTTTACAATATAGGGTATTATATTTTCATTTAAAATTACGGTACGTGAAATTTTATGTTTACCTTATTAAAAAACCCCCATAGATCTTACATCTATGAGAGCTGCCTAAGGGTATTTAGACTTTCGACTCCATTCTATTGTAACAGGCTTTCACCATACA
>NZ_WIPE01000014.1:0-2290 GCF_009760835.1 Bacillus sp. EE-W1
AGACGAGTCAGAATGACTCGTCTTTTTTGTGTTTTAAACTTCTTATCAGCTTCAAGTAAGTAATCCGTATTCTTTTGATCCCCTCATATTCATTTTCTTTCATCATTTTTGATGTGTAGTTTAAGATTTTCTATTCTATTTTTTGTAGAAGCAATCTATCGGTGTGTTAAAATAGTACAGTTGTTTTTCGAGGTACTTTAATATAGGAAGATTTAAATTTTTTTAAGGAGATAATATGAAAAAGATAGGTGTAATTACTATAGTAGCTTTAGTCCTTCTAGCAATTACTTATATGTTAGTCGGGAATTATTTTTATAATTATGCGTTGAATGCGAAACAAGAGAAAGAGTTTTTAGAGGATAATCCTCACTTAGTAGAAACTGTGAATGCATCGGGAGGTGTGTTCGCTACAAATGAAGAAAAGGATGCGAACTTTGTATCAAATCATAAACCTAATACACGAAACATAAATTCTTTCGATAAGTTGAAATTAACAGGTTATGAATATATGAATGAACAATCTAGTCATAAATGGGCAATTGTAGTTCATGGATATGATAGTAGGGCATCGAAAATGACGAAATATATCCGGAACTTTTATGAACAAGGATATAACGTCATAGCGCCAGACCTTCGTGGGCATGGAAATAGTGAAGGTGATTATATAGGGATGGGCTGGCATGATCGTAAAGATATTTTGATTTGGATTCAACAAATTGTAAAGAAAGACCCTAATGCTGAAATAGCACTCTTTGGTGTTTCAATGGGGGGAGCAACTGTAATGATGACTTCAGGTGAAGAGTTACCTTCTAACGTTAAAGTTATTATTGAAGATTGTGGATACTCAACTGTTATTGATGAATTTACGTATCAACTAAAAGATCTATTCCATTTGCCAAAGTTTCCTGTTATGAATGCGGCAAATACAGTTACAAAATTAAGAGCTGGATATGATTTAGAAGAAGCTTCAGCTATAAAACAAGTGGCGAAAAGTAAAACACCTATGCTATTTATTCATGGGGATGCTGATACATTTGTTCCTTATGAAATGTTAGATGAAGTATATAATGCTGCAAAAGTAGAAAAAGAGAAATTAATTGTTCCAGGTGCTGGACATGGAGAAGCCGAGAAGGTAGATTCGAATAAATATTGGAATACCGTATGGAAGTTCGTGGGGAGATACATTCCAGCGTAATTAGATTGTTTTAGATTTGTATATACGATAATCAGAAGGAAAGGTTTTTATACTTTTGATTATCGTTTTTTCTATTTAAAAACTTATTTTAGTTTGTAGTATATAAGGTTTGAAGCATAAATTTTTGAATTCCTTATTGCCAGTGCTACAATAATTGAAAACTACATGTTAATGAGGTGTTTCTATGAAAATTGAAGTATGGTCAGATTTTGTATGCCCATTTTGTTATATTGGGAAACGCAGATTAGAAATGGCTTTAGAGCAATTTCCGCATAAGAAGGATGTTGAAGTGGAGTTTAAAAGTTTTGAATTAGACCAAAATGCTCCAATCTATTCTGGAACAAGTATTAATGAAGTACTTGCATCAAAGTACGGGATTAGTATTGAAGAAGCTAAGCGTAATAATGTACAACTAGGAAATCATGCAGCTAGTATGGATTTAAATTTTAATTTTGAAGAGATGAAGCCGACGAACACTTTTGATGCGCATCGTCTAGCTAAATTTGCAAAGGATCAAGGGAAAGGAAAAGAGATTACGGAAAATCTACTTTTTGCATATTTCACTGAATCGAGAAATTTAAGTGATGTGGATACGCTTGCTACTATTGCTGAAGCTTCAGGTTTAGATAAGCAAGAAGCTTTACGTGTTATTAATGATAAAGGTGCATATGCAAATGATGTTAGAATTGATGAATCGATTGCTCAGCAATATCAAATTTCAGGAGTACCTTATTTTATTATTAATCAAAAGTATGCTATTTCAGGTGCGCAACCACTCGAAACTTTTGTCGGTGCACTTCAACAAGTGTGGGAAGAAGAGAATCCTGCACCTAAGTTACAAGAGCTTTCTTCAGAGGGTGGAAGCGATATGTCTTGTACCGATGAAAGTTGTTCGATACCTTCAAAAGAACAATAGTTTTTATGAAGGAATAGCAACCCATAGAGTATTTTATGGGTTGCTTATCTATTCTTATAGAAGAGGTATATAAATACATAATTTAATAACGTAAATAGGATTTATAAAAAATGAAGTTTTTTTATAAAAACATATTGACGGTTGTATCTTAGAGGTGTAATATAGAACAAGTCGCCGAT
>NZ_WIPE01000016.1:0-1453 GCF_009760835.1 Bacillus sp. EE-W1
TTATTTACCAAATGTCATAATCCATAAATTTAATAATCTTAAAGAAGAAAAAAGATGAAATAGAGACTGTTTAAAATGAATTTTGAACGATAATGCCATAAAAGATAATAAAGTAATACATTTAAATGTTAGGTTAAGGTAAGAATTACCTTTTTGTATTAATTGAGTCATGGAATGACTAAAATATTTTACTTTTTATATGAAACCGTTATGTGGAAAATAGCTATTCAGTTGTTTTTCACATAACGGTTTTTCATTTTTAAAGGATTTTACATAAGAAAAAATCTATAATTAAGATAGTTAACATATATTTTTTGATGGGTGTGGGGGATTATGAAAGAAATATGCATGTTATTAGTGGCTGTTATATTATGGGGGACAGCCATTGCGCCAACAAAGTGGGCATTAGAATCTATTCAGCCATTTACTTTGTTATTTATTCGCCTTTTCTTAGCTGGTGGAATCTGTTTACTATTCTCATTTAAACAATTAAAAAGATCAGTTGTACATAAACAGGTCCCGTGGAAAAGAATGAGTTTACTATCTTTTACTGGCGTAGCTGGGTACTTTATGTTCACATCCTACGGTATTTCTTTAACGAGTGGATTGCATGTTAGTATTATTGATGCTGCTTTACCTTTAGTTACAATTCTTTTTTCGGCGTTCTTTTTGAAAGAAAAAATTCGGCTTAATTATTGGATCGGTATTGTATTGGGGGTTATCGGAGTACTTCTTATTACAATTCCATCTAGTAATGTCGATCAAGAAGTATCTTTAATAGGAGATATCCTTATTTTATTAAGTACGTTCTTATTTGCTTTCTATACAGTATTGCTGAAACGACCAAAACAAGAACAGTATCTATCAAACAAGGTTTTTACAACATTAACTTTAATTATTGGAGCTGTTATTCTATTACCATTTGCAATGGCAGAAACTTTTTATTATGGTTTTCCAAAAATCGAAACATGGAAGACAGGGTTTAGTGTAATATATCTTGTTATTGGGGCAACAATTTTAGCGTATTGGTTTTGGAATAGAGCATTAGAGACAGTCTCGGCATCAGTAAGTGGATTATATTTAAATGCGTTACCGTTAATAAGTATAGTTGCTTCAATTGTTTTATTAAATGAATCTTTAACGCGGAGAATAGTAATAGGTGGCAGCTTAGTTTTATTTGGAGTGATATGGGCGGATAAACGTAAACTAATTGATTTATTTATATCAGACGATCAAAATATTAAAGGGAATGAAGAATGTTAAAGTTTATAAGAGCATGTATATAATGTTTAATGGAAAGGACGCTTTGTATGTAATAGGATGTCCTTTTCATTATTTTCATTGAATGAGAGGGATTAAATAACTGAAACTAATATAGAAAATAACTTTGGAATTATTTTTATTATTAATTGAATAAAAGGTGTTGACGATTAGGCTATAGAGGTGTAATATA
>NZ_WIPE01000134.1:0-1945 GCF_009760835.1 Bacillus sp. EE-W1
GTATGTTCTTTGAAAACTAGATAACAGTGTAGCTCATATTTTTTTAATTTTAGTTTGGTTAAGGTTAGAAAGGGCGCACGGTGGATGCCTTGACACTAGGAGTCGATGAAGGACGGGACTAACGCCGATATGCTTCGGGGAGCTGTAAGTAAGCTTTGATCCGAAGATTTCCGAATGGGGAAACCCACCATACGTAATGGTATGGTATCCTTGCCTGAATACATAGGGTAAGGAAGACAGACCCAAGGGAACTGAAACATCTAAGTACCTGGAGGAAGAGAAAGCAAATGCGATTTCCTGAGTAGCGGCGAGCGAAACGGAACATAGCCCAAACCAAGAGGCTTGCCTCTTGGGGTTGTAGGACATTCTATACGGAGTTACAAAGGAACGAGGTAGACGAAGCGACCTGGAAAGGTTCGGTCGTAGAGGGTAACAAACCCCGTAGTCGAAACTTCGGTTCTCTCTTGAATGTATCCTGAGTACGGCGGAACACGTGAAATTCCGTCGGAATCTGGGAGGACCATCTCCCAAGGCTAAATACTCCCTAGTGATCGATAGTGAACCAGTACCGTGAGGGAAAGGTGAAAAGCACCCCGGAAGGGGAGTGAAAGAGATCCTGAAACCGTGTGCCTACAAATAGTCAGAGCCCGTTAATGGGTGATGGCGTGCCTTTTGTAGAATGAACCGGCGAGTTACGATCCCGTGCGAGGTTAAGCTGAAGAGGCGGAGCCGCAGCGAAAGCGAGTCTGAATAGGGCGGTTTAGTACGTGGTCGTAGACCCGAAACCAGGTGATCTACCCATGTCCAGGGTGAAGTTCAGGTAACACTGAATGGAGGCCCGAACCCACGCACGTTGAAAAGTGCGGGGATGAGGTGTGGGTAGCGGAGAAATTCCAATCGAACCTGGAGATAGCTGGTTCTCCCCGAAATAGCTTTAGGGCTAGCCTTAAGTGTAAGAGTCTTGGAGGTAGAGCACTGATTGAACTAGGGGTCCTCATCGGATTACCGAATTCAGTCAAACTCCGAATGCCGATGACTTATCCTTAGGAGTCAGACTGCGAGTGATAAGATCCGTAGTCAAGAGGGAAACAGCCCAGATCGCCAGCTAAGGTCCCAAAGTGTGTATTAAGTGGAAAAGGATGTTGGAGTTGCTTAGACAACTAGGATGTTGGCTTAGAAGCAGCCACCATTTAAAGAGTGCGTAATAGCTCACTAGTCGAGTGACTCTGCGCCGGAAAATGTACCGGGGCTAAATACACCACCGAAGCTGCGAATTGATACCAATGGTATCAGTGGTAAGGGGAGCGTTCTAAGTGCAGTGAAGTCAGACCGGAAGGACTGGTGGAGCGCTTAGAAGTGAGAATGCCGGTATGAGTAGCGAAAGACGGGTGAGAATCCCGTCCACCGAATGCCCAAAGGTTTCCTGAGGAAGGCTCGTCCGCTCAGGATTAGTCAGGACCTAAGCCGAGGCCGACAGGCGTAGGCGATGGACAACAGGTTGATATTCCTGTACCACCTCTTTATCGTTTGAGCAATGGAGGGACGCAGAAGGATAGAAGAAGCGTGCGATTGGTTGTGCACGTCCAAGCAGTTAGGCTGATAAGTAGGCAAATCCGCTTATCGTGAAGGCTGAGCTGTGATGGGGAAGCTCCTTATGGAGCGAAGTCTTTGATTCCCCGCTGCCAAGAAAAGCTTCTAGCGAGATAAAAGGTGCCTGTACCGCAAACCGACACAGGTAGGCGAGGAGAGAATCCTAAGGTGTGCGAGAGAACTCTGGTTAAGGAACTCGGCAAAATGACCCCGTAACTTCGGGAGAAGGGGTGCTTTCTTAACGGAAAGCCGCAGTGAATAGGCGCCAAGCGACTGTTTAGCAAAAACACAGGTCTCTGCGAAGCCGTAAGGCGAAGTATAGGGGCTGACACCTGCCCGGTGCTGGAAGGGTTAA
>NZ_WIPE01000020.1:0-49829 GCF_009760835.1 Bacillus sp. EE-W1
AAACCCCACTGATTAAAGTTTCACTTTATTGAGAGTTTGAAATTGTATTCATAGTGAGAGGATTTGAATTTGAAATGATAGATAATTTTTGGCATGATTTACCACGACCATTTTTCGTACTTGCACCAATGGAAGATGTGACAGACGTTGTTTTCCGTCACGTAGTAAGTGAGGCAGGTCGCCCAGACGTATTCTTCACAGAGTTCACAAACTCGGATAGCTATTGTCATCCAGAAGGTATGAAAAGTGTACGTGGCCGTTTAATTTTTACAGAAGATGAACAACCAATCGTGGCGCATATTTGGGGAGATAATCCTGAATATTTCCGTCAAATGAGTATTGGTATGGCAGAGTTAGGATTTAAAGGCATCGATATTAACATGGGTTGTCCTGTACCGAACGTAGCATCAAGAGGAAAAGGTAGTGGCCTTATTCTACGTCCAGACGTTGCGGCAGAACTTATTCAAGCAGCAAAAGCGGGCGGACTACCTGTCAGCGTAAAAACGCGACTGGGCTTTAAAGAGTTAAGCGAATGGGAAGATTGGTTAACGCATATTTTCAAACAAGATATCGCAAACCTTTCTATTCACTTACGTACAAGAGAAGAAATGAGCCAAGTGGATGCGCATTGGGAACTAATTCCGGAAATTAAAAAATTACGTGACCGTATCGCACCAAATACGCTAATAACAATCAACGGAGACATTCCTGACCGTAAAGTCGGACTGGAACTTGCTGAAAAATACGGCATTGATGGTGTTATGATTGGACGAGGTATCTTTAAAAATCCGTTTGCTTTCGAAAAAGAGCCAAGAGAGCATAGCAGTAAAGAACATCTAGATCTTTTAAGACTACAACTTGATCTTCAAGATCAATATGCAGAAGTATTACCACGCTCCATCACAGGACTTCACCGCTTCTTCAAAATTTATGTAAAAGGCTTCCCTGGAGCTGCTGAACTAAGAAATCAATTGATGAGCACAAAATCAACTGATGAAGTACGCGCATTACTTGATAAGTTTGAGGCGAGTGTGAATGTGGTAGAAGGTAGTGAAACAGTGTAACTTTTGAAAGTTACACTGTTTCATTTTAATTAAGGTGAACCGTATCATAAGTAAGTGAGGTATTCTATGTAAAAAGGGGTAAGAAAAGAATACAGGAGAAAAGTGAAAATGGTAGGTTGGTCTTGATTTTCAATGATAGTATCATGTTTATTTTATTATGCCTATAATTGGAGGCCATGTGAATGTTAAGTGATCAGGCGAGATATTCTAGGCTCGCGAATATAACAAAAATAATAAATACAAAATTAGAACTACGTGAAGTATTGCAGCGTGTAACAATGGCGATATCAGAGGAGATTGTTAAGTGCAACGCTGTTGGAATCTATTTACCCCAGGAAGATGGAACATTTAGAGGGTTTGCAGGAAAACCAGAGACAATAAATGGCGTAACGCTCGATACTCAGGTAATTGATCCTGAAATAGATTTACTGGCAAAAGAAGTTATTGAAACCCAAAAAACCATTTATATTCCTGATACATCAAAGGATCATCGGCCGGATCCGAGACCAGTTGCTGCGTTCAAAATTAAGTCCTTATTAGCTCTACCTATCTCATTTGGGCAAGAGTTATTTGGTCTGGTTTTTTTATTTGATTATGGAATTCCAATGAACTTAACAAATTCAGAAATTCAAAGTGTTGAAGCTTATGTAAATATGGCTGCGGTTGCAATTCAAAACGCAAATAATTTAACGCAAAAGGAAAACCTTATTGCCGAGAAGCAGCTGTTACTAAATGTTACCCGTGATTTATCAATGTGTTCCTCGATACAGGAGAGTTTTGATAAATGTTTTTTTTACTTAGGACAGATTTTAGAGAGTAACAGCATGGCAGCCCACCTTTTAGACCCCCTAGACAAAACAACGATTAAAACAACGAAGTTAAGCAAGGACTGTGATTGGACAGAAGTGGATTGGATGGAGAAAAGCTATGAAGCTAAGATCCAAGAGGTTATTCAAACAAAAAATATAGATAGTAAGGGTCTACTGATGATTCCATTGGTTTCAATGGGAGAAGTATTAGGGGTAATCGTCGTTGACAAAGAGGGAAAAGCTCATAATTATGATAATTCCCAGATGCAACTGGCAAAATCTATCGTTGATGCCACAGCGCCTACGTTTTCAAACTTGTTATATATGGATCGACTTGAAAGCATGGTGGAAGAGCGAACGAAAGAACTAGCTGTTGCTAATGAAAAAATTACAAGTGTGATTGAAAGTATTACAGATGGATTTTTTACTTTGAATAATACATGGGAATTTACGTATGTAAATAAGCATCAATATTTTCCACAAAGAAAAACAGCAAAAGATGTATTAGGCAAGAATATATGGGAGATTTTCCCGAATAGCATTGACGAAGTCATGTATAAGGAACTTCATCGTGTAATGTCAGAGCGAACTACAGTGTATTTTGAATTTTTTTCTGCCCCTGATGAATATTGGTACGAAGTTATTGCATACCCGTATGATGATGGTATTTCTTGTATTTTTAAAAACATAACGGAAAAAAAGCAATATGAGCAGGAATTGAAAAGGTTATCGAACATAGATTTAATAGGGAAAATGGCAGCAGGTATCAGCCATGAGATTAGAAATCCAATGACAACAGTACGAGGATTTTTGCAGTTATTAAAAGAAGAGCCCACCTATGAGAAACATAATAAGCACTTTAATTTAATGATTGAAGAACTTGACCGTGCCAATTCTATTATTACTGAATTTCTCTCAATGGGTAATACAAGGAAATCGGATTTGCAGATGTTAGATTTAAATTCAATTATCCGCGATATTATTCCTTTAATAAAGATTGATACGCATAATCAAAATAAATATATTCAAGTCGATACAAATGACATTCCGGAATTACTTTTAAATCGTAATGAGGTACGGCAATTATTAATAAACTTATACCGTAATGGGTTAGAAGCGATGGACAAAGAGAAAGTTCTAACCATTAGCACCTATAAAGAAGGTCGAGATTGTGTCGTGCTTGCAGTGCGGGACCAAGGAACAGGTATCAGGCCTGAAGTATTAGAGAAACTAGGTACTCCATTTTACACGACCAAAAATAATGGAACTGGATTGGGGTTAGGTGTATGTTATGCCATTGCTGCCCGTCATAATGCAAAAATAGAAATTCAAACAGGATCGGAGGGCACTACATTTTTTGTTAAATTTAATTATAAAAATAATGAACAATAACCTCATTTAGATTAGTTACGGTGAACCGTACCACAAATGAAAAGTAAAACCTAAGTAAACATAATCAATCTATTTCACCTGAATTTTGCGTAACATTCACGTTTGAGTTGCCTACTAAATTAGAGTTGCATAAAAAGAAATGGACTAACCTATATTAGGTTAGTCCATTTTTAAGTGTGTTAATTAATAGTAAATCCCCATCCTTTTTTGCTTTATTAATATCATCCTTAAATGAAGGAGCTATCCCACTACCAACTAAAATACTTTTTACAGTATTTGAAGGCGTTTCTATTGATAGGATCTTTCTTAATTTCTAATACAATAAATTCGTTATTAGAAGTATCTTAATAATAAATAAAATCATCCCCACAACCATTAATCCACCTAAGGCTACAAAACCTCCCCCTAAAATGTTAAAGTAGTAACTTAACGACATTAATTTACACATGCTAAAAGCATTACTATAATCAACATTTCAGGAGGCAAAACAATGGCAATGAGCAACAACGATATATTAAAAAGAGTAAGGTACGCTTTAGATATAAGAGATATAGATATGGTAGAAATCTTTAAACTTGGTGGTATGGAAGTAACGAAAGAAGATGTAGTTGATATGCTTACAAAAATAAAGAGAGCACCTCAGTATGAAGCTGAAAATGATGATGTGGTCGAAGATGAGTACGTAAAAACATGCGATATGATGATGTTAGAGGCATTTTTCAATGGATTTATTACTTTAAAAAGAGGGAAGCAAGATCCGAAACCAGGACAACCGGCACCTGTACAAAGCAAAGAGAGTGCGAATAACCTTCTTCTAAAGAAAATGAAAATTGCACTATCTTTAACGAGTGAGGATGTACTTGATATATTAGATAGCGTAGGCGTTACGGTAACAAAGGGAGAACTAGGAGCCCTATTAAGAAAAAAAGGCCATAAAAATTACAAAGAGTGCGGCGATAGATACGCAAGGAATTTCATTAAGGGATTAGGTGTAAAGTATAGAGGGTAATGAGTCGGTTAACGCGGTAAATGATATAATAGGTAGAGTAGGGCGTTCGTATCCTACTCTTTTTTATTTGTAAAAATAATACGCTAGGTGATGAAATGGTACATACATATTTAGGTGAGACAATTAATTTTCATATAAATTATAAAAAGAAAAAGTCCGTGCGTCTTTTTGTAGATTCGTATGGAAATGTGGAAGTGCAGGCTCCGAAAGGGACACCTGTTGAATACTTAGTCCAGCTGCTGGAGGAGAAGTGGGATTGGATTCAGAAAACACGTAAGGAAATGCAGGAGCGAGCGCTTGGACCACAGGAAAAGGATTATGATCAAGGAGAGGGTTTTCTGTATTTAGGGAATACGTATCCGATACAGATCTCCCAAGATGCAAGTATTACGCAAGACAATGCAGTGTTTGAAGAAGATAAGCTACATATTTATGTGAAAGAGCTTAAGGATGAGAAAATCCAACAAGCGTTAAAACGATTTTACTATAAGCAGTGTAAGTCATTAGTAGAGAAGAGTATTAAAGCACATCAAAGTAACTTCAAAACAAAACCGCGTTCTATACGTATTACAGATAGTAGCCGCACATGGGGCACTTGTGATTCAAATTTACAGCTAACATTCAATTGGAAGCTAGCGATGGCACCACAGCGAGTACTTGATTATGTAGTTGTTCATGAAATGTGCCATATGGTTCATTTAAATCATGATCGCTCTTTTTGGCGTCTTGTCGGGAAGATAATGCCTGATTATAAGGAGATGGAAAACTGGTTAGCGTTATCTAGTTGGAAGATGACGGTTTAGTGGGGAAATTTATATAGGTTGCGATTATTGTCAATACTTGTCGGTAAGTCGATATAATTCAAAAATCGCTGATATATTTGAAATTGCACCGATATATATCGAAAATCGCTGATATATTTGGAGTCGCAATCGATATGTTCAATGAAGAGAAAGTAAAAGGAGATGTCACAGCAGACATCTCCTTTTTTTCAGGTATATAAATCATCGTCCAAACTTCACAACAAAATCTCCGTCTACTTTCTCCATTCCATACCCACGATAACCGTTCGAAAGTAAAGCTTGCTGTCCAACAGCATCACTCATCGGAACACTCTTAACATCCGTCCAATTTCTTTTCTTGCTTCCACGCAATTCCTTCACAAACACATACCGCATACTACCACTATACTTCTCCTTCAATGCAGCAATCTCCATTCCTTGCGAAAACTTATCTTTTAAACTTGGAATGTTAAAAGGAGCAACGGTGCAGCAAACATAGTCGTACTGGCCATCTTCTTTTTGTAATTCGTCCATGATGACTGTCGCTAATATTTTTTGGATCCCATTTCCTCGGCTGTTCGGGTGAACATTTGAAATTTCTTGATAGATGACGCGATGTAGTTCGCTTTCTGCTATGCCAATATCAAGTCCTAAATGTTCGTCGTCGATAGGAGGAACGAGTAGGGCACGAAATGCGATGAGTTCGTTTTCGATAAAAGCACCGATCATCATGCCGTTTCCTTCTAGAATGTATTGAAATTCTTCTAGCGAGAGTGGCTGTAAGCGACTTTTATCCTCTAGCGCCTCAACTACAACGTTTTGTAGTGATAAGGTTTGTTCAATGTTCTCTAGTGTTAGTAATGTAACGTGAAATGGTTCGTTATTTTGTTTTAATGATCCTTTGTATAGAACTGTCATGCGTTAGTCCTCCTTTAGCGTACAACGTCTTGAAAGACGGTTAGTTCTTGTAATGTATTTTGGTTTATTTCAATGCCAAGTCCTGGCTTTTCGTTTAAGCGAATAAATGGTACGTCGTAATGTAAGTTTCCGATGTCTTTCATGAACTTTAATGGACCTGTTAGCTCGACGCTCGTAATAATTTTTTTCGAGAAAGCGACATGGAATCCTGCGGAAGAGGCAACGGATGATTCGACCATGGATCCAACTTGGC
The DNA here is from genome assembly GCF_009760835.1 of Bacillus sp. EE-W1. Taxonomy (NCBI): domain Bacteria; kingdom Bacillati; phylum Bacillota; class Bacilli; order Caryophanales; family Bacillaceae; genus Bacillus; species Bacillus sp. EE-W1. The sequence continues at coordinate 6,228 of NZ_WIPE01000020.1, forward strand.
ATTCAATGCCTGCCATTTCTGCTTGATGAGCGAGTTTTACAGCGGGATATATGCCGCCGCATTTCATTAGTTTTATATTTACTTTATCAGCCGCGTCTAATTTAATGATTTGGCGCATTTCACGAGAACCTTTTAATCCTTCATCAATCATAAGCGGAAGGTCTGTTTTAGAACGAATGTGAGCCATTGCGTCAATATCGTCTGCGACAACAGGCTGTTCAATCCAGTCGATGCTTAAATGACCTAATGAACGAAGTGCCGCTAATGTGTTGGCGCTATTTTTCCATCCTTGGTTTACATCAACGCGAATCGCAATATCATTTCCTACACGTTCACGTACAGCTTCAATTCTTTTTACATCCTCTTTTACATTCGTACCGACTTTCATTTTGAAAGATTGGTAACCTTTTTGAATCATGGAAGCAGCTTCTTCAGCCATGTCTTCAGGTTCGGCGATACTTAAGACGTGAGTGACAGGGAAGTCTTCATGGTAGCGTCCGCCAATTAATTGATATACAGGTTGATTTAGTTTTTTGCCCATTATATCAAAACAAGCAATATCTATTGCGGCTTTTGCAGTAGGAACACCGTAAATGGTATTGTTCATCATATCGTGTATTTTCTCGATATTCATTGGATTTTGCCCGATGAGCGCAGGAGCAAGTGTATGTTTTAAAGTATGGAAAGTACTTTCCCATGATTCGCCTGTAACGTGATCATCAGCAACGCCCTCACCGTAACCGATAATGCCTTCATCTGTTTCCATTTTGAGGATAATAGAAGGCATGTCAGAATAAGAACCATAACTAATAACAAACGGATCGCGAAGTGGTAAACGAATTGCGTAAAGATGAATAGCTGTAATTTTCATTAGGTAGAGACCCCTTCCTGTTTACAATAGTTTTGTACATTTGATATAGTTGACGTTAAATAGTCGTTAATTAATGATAAGGAGTTAAAGAAATGATGATAAAAATTGCAGTTGTCGGTTCAAAAGAGTTTATGGAGAATCTTTTACCTATTGCTCATAAACTAGAAGAAATAGAGATTGATCCATATATTTACCTTCATCCGGCGGAATCTTCTGAACTTTTAAAGCGTTTAAAGCCTTGTGATTTCATCTTTTTCTCAGGTGCTTTACCTTATTATATGGCAAAAGAAATAAGAGAACAATTACGAATTCCAAGTACGTACTTACAGCAAGACGAGACAACTGTCGCATCTTCCATTCTTTCTGTCATGTATCACCAACGTATTCAACCACATAAAATTTCAATTGATTTAGTAGACCGCTCATTCATTACAAATGTGTTCCATGATATCGGTATAAAAGAAAATCCACAAGTGTTAGATTATGAAAATATGCTGTGGAGTAAAGATGAAATAAATAGAGTTATTGATTTTCATGTAGCTAAATATCAATCTGGAGATGCTCATTTAGCTTTAACTAGTATTCACGCTGTCTATGATGAACTTCAAAAAATAGGTATTCCTTCAGAGCGTATGATAGATCCGAAGCAATCCATTATACATGGGTTAAAAGATGCGAAAATAAAAGCTGAGTTAGCAAAAAGCCATTCAGCTACTGTTGGTGCTTGTATGATTTCTTCTTTAGAATTACGAGAAGGTTTGCTTGAGCAATTAGATGCTATTTCAAAAGAACTACGGGGTTCATTTAAAAAAGTTGATGAAATGACGTTCATTTTGTATACGACTCGTGGTGATATTGAATCGATTATAAAAACAAATATGATAAATAATTTATTTGCGAGTATAGAAGGAACAATAGCTATTGGATTTGGTTACGGAAAAACTGTGAAAGAAGCGGAGCAAAATGCTAAAATTGCTCAAAGTTTCGCGAAGAATAATCCAATAGACCACTGTTTTTATATACTAACAAGTGATAAAGAACTATTTGGTCCGTTCCCGAAAGAACAGAGAGTACAAAGTTTGAAGAATGACAACCCAGAACTCATGAAAATAGCGAAGGAAACGAAACTTAGTCCAGCCAATTTGTCAAAAATTATTCAATTTAGTCAATCACATCCATCATTGAAGTTTACAGCAGCGGATCTTTCTGAATACTTACAAGTGACTCGCCGATCAACAGAAAGGTTATTAAAGAAACTAGTTGATTATGGGTATGCTCATATTTGCGGCGAGGAAATGCCCTATCAACAAGGGCGCCCTCGCGCAATATATGAAATGAATTTACCGGTATCTCTAAGCTTCTAGTTGAGCCTTTTGTTTTTTTAGTAGTTCCGCTTTTTCAATGTCTGATAGTTTCGTAATTGTGAGACCAGTTATGCCGTAAATGATTGAAATAATAGGTACGATGAAATTCAATATAGCATAAGGAGCATATTCGAATGCGCCAACTCCAAGTGTTGCGAGTATAAATACACCACATGTATTCCAAGGTACGAAAACAGAAGTTAATGTTCCGCCATCTTCTAATGCTCTGGATAAATTTTTAGAATGTAGTCCTTTTTCTGTGTATGCATTTGCGTACATTCTTGAAGGAACAACAATCGAAATATATTGTTCAGAGCAAGTAAGGTTGGTTGCAAAGCAAGATGCGATAGTAGAAGCGATAAGTCCTTTTGCTGATGTCGCTAATTTTAAAATTTGATTTACAATTGCGCGAAGAATACCAGTATGTTCTAATACTCCTCCAAAGGTCATAGCGACAATTGTCATCGAAACTGTATTCATCATCGAATTTAAGCCACCGCGGTTAAAGAGTTCGTCTACTAGCTTGTTGCCAGTGTCTATGACAAATCCATTTTGGAGTGCACCGACAGACGCGGAGACAGAACCACCTTGAATAAAGACTTGTGATAAAAATCCTAAAATTATACCTACGAGAATAGCTGGTATAGCAGGAACTTTTTTAGCGACCAATACCATAACGACTACAGGTATGATTAGTAGGAAAGGGGAGATAACAAAGTTTTGTTGCAATACTTGTAACGTTTGATCGATACCTTTTGCATCAATATTGTTAGCGCCAAAATTTCTTCCTAAGAATGCATAAACGATAAGAGTAATAATTAAACCTGGAATTGTAGTAAATAACATATGACGAATATGTGTGAATAAATCTGTATTTGTTAATCCTGCGGCTAAGTTTGTTGTGTCTGAAAGCGGTGACATTTTATCGCCGAAGTAAGAACCGGAAATGATAGCACCGGCAACCATTGGAGCTGGGATTCCCATACTTAGGCCAATTCCCATTCCTGCAACACCAATTGTTCCCATTGTAGACCAAGAGCTACCGATAGCTAATGCAACAATAGAACAAATAATTGTAATTGAAACTAAAAATAGTGATGGAGTTAAAAGATTTAAACCGTAATAAATCATTGTTGCGACGATTCCGCCGCCAATCCAAGCACCAATCGTTAAACCTACTAGAATAATGATAACGATAGCGGGTAATGCGAGGCGAATTCCTTTATACATTGCTTCTTCAATGTCGTGCCATTTGTAACCGTAACGCCAAGCGACGATAGAAGCAACGGTTGTACCGATAATAAGTGGGACGTGAGGGCTTTGTTTTAATACAACAATTGTAACCATCATAACTGCAACTGTAATGATAATAGGGATTATTGCTACGCCAAAAGGTATTTCTTTTTTCATAAATTGCCTCCTCATTATGTATGTTTGTATTTTTAGAATTGTCGCAAAATAGACGTTATTAAATTATAATAACTAAAAATTGATATGAGCGTCAATAAAAAACAGAAAATAAGGAATGTTCTATCGTTATAAAGTGAGTGGAAATAAGTTGTCGATCGTATTTAAAAATAAATAATTGACTTTTTTCTTAAAATTCAATATGTTCATAAAAACATCTGTTTTTCATAAGTATAATTAACCTGAATGGTTTTGGAATTTGGGAAGGAGAATGTAGCTTTGAAAACATTAGAACTACAAGAGCGGTTAACTGAAATTTTTCAGCATTTACATGAAAACCCTGAAGTGAGTTGGAAAGAGTATGAAACGACAGCGTATATTACTAACTTTTTAAAAGAAGAAGGAATTTCATATAAAATATTTGATGATTGCCCAGGCGTGATTGCTGAAATTGGAAGCGGAAATCCAGTTATTGCAATTCGTGCCGATATGGATGCACTTTGGCAAGAAGTGGACGGAGAGTTTAAAGCGAATCATTCATGTGGTCACGATGCTCATATGACAATTGTGATGGGGCTTATTTTACAATTGAAAAATATGAGATGGGATAGTGGAACGGTTAGATTTATTTTTCAGCCGGCAGAGGAAAAAGGAAATGGTTCTTTAAAGATGGTAGAGAAGGGTGCCGTGGATGATGCTGACTTCTTATTTGGTGTTCATCTAAGACCGATTGAAGAACTACCTTTGAAACAAGCTGCCCCATCTATTCGTCACGGAGCAGCAGGATTTTTAGAAGGAACGATTCATGGAGATGATGCACATGGGGCACGCCCACATCAAGGGATAAATGCAATTGATGTCATTTCTATGATCAATATCGGTTTGAAAAATATATGGCTACCACCGCAAAGCTCATATTCAGTGAAGATGACAAGGTGCCAGGCTGGCGGGGATAATTTGAATATTATTCCGGGTAACGGCCATTTTAGCTTAGATGTTAGGGCAGAGAGTAATACATTATTAGAAGAATTGAAGAAAAAAATAGAACATGTAATAGAATCGGCCGCATCTATGGGATCGAAAACTTCATACAAATGGATCGACCTTGCACCAGGAGCTGAAGTGTCAGAAGAAGCTGAGCGCTTTATGCGAAAAGGCATTCTTGAAGTGTACGGGGAAGAGGGATGCACTGGACCACTGTATACGACAGGAAGCGATGATTTCCATTACTACACAGTGAAGAGACCACATTTAAAAGCTGTCATGCTTGGACTAGGTGCCAACCTACAACCTGGATTACACCATCCGTATATGAAGTTCGATCATAGTTGTATTATGGATGGAGTAGAAATATTGAAACAAACTGTATTGAAAGTATTAGAGGACAGGGGCTAGATAGCTCCTGTTTTTTTGTAGGAATGTGTCGTTAAGTCGATATATTGAAAAAATCGTTGATATATTCTAAGTTACGATAGATATATTCAGAAAATCATTCATATAATTTCACGTATCAGTTAACTTGATGCAAAATGAGTCTTCAGTACATGGTGTATAATAATAAGTACCATTTTCTAATAGGAGAAGACGAATGAACGAACAATATTACGATGCAGTATTACATATAAAAACTGTCGGTGAGCAAAAGGGTTTTAACAAGTCTATGCATTATCACCGTTATGAACCGACGCCATATAGCGGATTAGATGAGTTATTGAATCAATATGAAATAAGAAGTAGCGACCGGGTTGTAGATTTTGGATGCGGAAAAGGACGATTAAATTTTTACATGCACCATAAGTGTGGTGCTTCAGCAGTTGGAATTGAAATGAATGAAGAGTTTTATAAAGAAGCAATGGATAATTTTGAGCGCTATGCACGAAAGGTAAGAAACAGTAAAGATAAAATTGGGTTTGAATGCTGTTTAGCGCAAGAATATGAGATTGATCCACGTGATAATCGGTTTTATTTTTTTAATCCATTTTCTGTACAAGTGTTTATGAACGTAGTAAATAACATTTTGCTTTCGGTAGAGGAAACAGAGAGAGAAGTAGATATTATTTTATACTATCCTTCTGAAGATTATATTTTCTTCTTAGAGAACCAGACTACGTTTGAGCTGAAGAGAGAAGTAAGGTTGCCAGGTGCTTATGAGAAGAATGGGAATGAGAGGTTTTTAGTTTATACATTAAGATTATAAAAAAAGCAGGTGCCAAGGCACCTGCTTTTTTTTACTCACGTCTATATAATTAGTTACGGATTAAGTAATCAAATGCACCTAAAGCTGCGTTTGCACCTGAACCCATAGAGATGATGATTTGTTTGTACGGATTATTTGTACAGTCACCTGCAGCAAACACTCCTGGTACGTTTGTAGCGCCGTGCTTGTCTGTTACGATTTCACCGCGAGCGCGTTCAACTGTTTCGCCTAACCAGTCTGTGTTTGGCACAAGACCGATTTGTACGAATACACCTTGTAATTCAACGTGATGAACTTCTTCAGTTTCACGATCGATGTAAGAAATACCGTTTACTTTATCAGTACCAGTGATTTCTTTCGTTTGAACGTTTTTCAGAACAGTTACGTTTGGTAAGCTGTTAAGACGCTCTTGTAATACAGCATCAGCTTTTAATTCTGGCATGAATTCAAGAACAGTTACGTGCTTAACGATACCTGCTAAGTCGATAGCTGCTTCAATACCAGAGTTACCTCCGCCGATAACTGCTACGTCTTTTCCGATGAATAATGGACCGTCACAGTGTGGGCAGTATGCTACACCTTTATTTTTGAACTCAGCTTCACCTGGTACGCCAACGTTACGCCAGCGAGCACCTGTTGAAACGATTACGCTTTTACTTTTCAGAATAGCGCCGTTTTCAAGTTCCACTTCAATAAGTTCTTTTTTCTCTAAACGTTTTGCACGTTGTAGATTCATTACATCGATGTCGTATTCTTTTACGTGCTCTTCAAGGCTTGCTACTAGCTTAGGACCTTCAGTGCGTTTTACGCTGATGAAGTTCTCAATGCCCATAGTATCCATTACTTGACCACCGAAGCGCTCAGCAACGATACCAGTGCGGATGCCTTTACGTGCTGCATAAATTGCTGCACTTGCACCAGCAGGGCCGCCACCAACAACAAGAACATCGTATGGATCTTTATCAGAAAGCTCTGATGCATCTGGACCGTTACCCATTTTAGCTAAAATTTCTTCAAGTGTCATACGACCGCTTCCGAAAGATTCGCCGTTTAGGAAAACTGTTGGTACTGCCATGATGTCTTTGCTTTCTACTTCCTCTTTGAATGCAGCGCCATCAATCATAGTATGTGTAATACCAGAGTTTAGAACGCTCATTACGTTAAGAGCTTGTACAACATCAGGACAGTTATGACAACTTAGGCTGATATAAGATTCAAAATGATATTCGCCTTGAATGTTTTTAATTTGATCGATTAATTTTTGTTCAACTTTTGGAGCGCGTCCACTTACTTGTAGTAAAGCTAACACTAATGAAGTAAATTCGTGTCCTAATGGAATACCAGCGAATACGACACCAGTGTCTTCACCAGGGCGATTTACGCTAAAGCTTGGTGTTCTCTCTAATTCAACTTTTTCTACTGTAATCTTAGATGACATAGTAGCTAATTCGTCTACTAGAGCTAACATATCTTTAGATACGTCGTCGTCTCCAGCGCTTACTTTAAGTAAAATATCGTTCTCCATTAACTGAAGGTATTGGGATAGTTGTGTTTTTATATCTGCATCTAGTATCATTTTGATCGAACTCCTTAGATTTTGCCTACAAGGTCAAGGCTTGGTTTAAGTGTTGCAGAACCCTCTTGCCATTTAGCTGGGCAAACTTCACCTGGGTTGTTACGTACGTATTGAGCTGCTTTAATTTTGTTAACAAGAATGCTTGCGTCACGGCCGATACCGTCAGCATTGATTTCCATAGATTGGATAACGCCGTCTGGATCGATGATGAATGTACCACGAGCAGCAAGACCTTCTTCTTCCATTAAAACGTTGAAGTTTGTAGTGATTGTGCGAGTTGGGTCACCAATCATAATGTATTCGATTTTGCCGATAGTTTCTGAGCTATCATGCCATGCTTTGTGAGTGAAGTGAGTGTCTGTAGATACAGAGTATACTTCAACGCCTAAGTCTTTAAGAGTTGCATATTGGTTTTGTAAGTCTTCAAGTTCAGTTGGGCAAACGAATGTGAAGTCAGCTGGGTAGAAACAAACTACACTCCATTTTCCTTTTAAACTTTCGTCAGTAACTTGGATAAATTCTCCATTATGGTAAGCATTAGCTTTAAACGGTTTTACTTCTGTGCCGATTAATAACATATTAAAATTCCTCCTAAATGTTGGTTTTGAGCATCAAAAAATAGTGTGCTCATAAAATATATTTTTTAATTAACTATAATAATTCTAATTCGATATTAATTATCATATAGAAGTGGTTATTTTGTCAAGAGAATAAACCAACTTTATATCAATTTAATTAATATTTATTCTCAATTAAGGTTGTTAGAGAATTAAAAGGTAGTTTTCATGTAATCGATTTTCAACGAGTATGTAAAAGAGTAGTGCGTATGTTAGAGACATGGTGTAAGTATAAATTGTTAGGAAGGGAATATTTCTTAGAAGTTGTGGATTTGAAAAGGGATTGCTTATTTCTATTTTACAAAGAATTGTGCGATAAATAAAATAAAATGAATTAGAATCTTTTTGAACATTTTTTGTCATCTAAAATATATAATTAGGAAGCATATTGCAGTGATATAGAAACATTGACTCAAGATGTTAACAAGATATAATAAAATCTAGATATACCTTTCAAAAAGAAGAAGATATAATATAGGATAAAAATTTTTCAACCTATTATTTTTTATAGCTTTTAGAAAACGCTTACAATTAGTGTGGAGGGGAAACCATGTCTAAGTTCACAAAGTATTTTTTAATGGAAGCTAACGATGTGATTGTATATGTGAAAGAGAAATTATGTGAGTTTGAGGATGCAAAGGGGTTACAGTGTAAAGAAATAGGCGATGGTAATTTAAATTATGTATTCCGCGTTTGGGATGAGCAGAAGAATATTTCTGTCATTGTAAAGCAAGCTGGGGATACAGCAAGGATTTCAGATGAGTTTAAGTTGTCGACGAATCGTATTCGTATAGAATCAGATGTTTTGCAGTTAGAGGAGGAGTTAGCACCTGGGCTTGTTCCAAAGGTATATTTGTTTGATAGTGTGATGAATTGTTGCGTAATGGAAGATTTATCAGACCACACAATATTACGTACAGCACTTATAAATCATCAAATATTTCCGAGGCTTGCTGACGATGTAACGACTTTTTTGGTAAACACACTTTTATTAACATCGGATGTTGTAATGAATCATAAAGAGAAGAAGGAGCTTGTAAAAAACTATATAAATCCTGAATTATGTGAGATTACAGAAGACCTCGTATACGCTGAGCCATTTACAAATCATAATAAGCGTAACGAGTTATTTCCGCTAAATGAAGGATGGATTAGAGAGCATATTTATAGTGATAAAGAGCTTCGTATGGAAGTAGCAAAACGTAAGTTTTCTTTTATGACGAATGCACAGGCACTTATTCATGGTGATCTGCATACTGGTTCCGTTTTTGTGAAAAATGATTCCACGAAGATTATTGATCCTGAGTTTGCCTTTTATGGACCGATGGGATATGACGTTGGGAATGTAATGGCGAATTTAATGTTTGCTTGGGTGAATGCAGATGCGACTATGAAGCCTGGGGCTGAGAAAGATGCGTATATGGGTTGGCTACAATCGACAATGGTAGAGGTAATTGATTTATTTAAGAAGAAGTTTTTAAATGCTTGGAATATTCATGTGACCGAGATTATGGCGAAGGAAGAAGGCTTTAACGAAGTATATTTACAATCTGTATTAGAGGATACAGCTGCAGTGACGGGCCTTGAGTTAATTCGTCGTATTGTTGGGCTAGCGAAAGTAAAGGATATTACTTGTATCGAGAATGAGGAAGCACGTGCCAGAGCAGAACGTATTTGTCTTCAAGTAGCGAAGAAATTTATTTTACGGGCTAATCAATATAAAACAGGCACAAGTTTTGTAGAAACGTTAAAAGAACAGTCAATGCACTACGCGAAGTAAGGGGAGAAGATGATGGAAGAGCAATTAATACCCATTCAGTGGAAAGATGATTCTTTAATTTTATTAGATCAAACATTATTACCGAATGAGGTTGTCTATGAATCTTTCAAGACAGCTGAAAGCGTGTGGGATGCCATTCAAGTAATGAAAGTAAGAGGAGCACCAGCGATTGGTGTTTCGGCAGCGTATGGTGTGTGTTTAGGAATAAAGGAAGTTATTCAAAGTAAGATGGAAGACTTTATAGAGGAAGTCAAAAAGGTATGTGCATATTTGGCAACATCAAGGCCAACAGCAGTAAATTTATTTTGGGCACTTGAAAGAATGGAGACAGTCGCGACAGAGAACTCACATTTATCAATCGGCCAGTTGAAAGATAGATTACTAGAAGAGGCAAAAGAGATTCATAGAGAAGATGAAGAAATTAACCGTCAAATCGGAGAACATGCATTAACGTTATTCCATGATGGAATGGGAGTGTTAACACATTGTAATGCTGGTGCGTTAGCGACGACTAAGTATGGGACTGCGACAGCTCCAATGTACTTAGCGAAAGAAAAAGGATGGGACTTAAAAATCTTTTCGGATGAAACACGTCCTAGATTACAAGGTTCAACGTTAACAGCATTAGAACTACAGCGAGCGGGGATTGATGTTACTGTCATTACGGATAATATGGCAGCTATGGTCATGTCACAAGGGAAGATTGAGGCGGTAATCGTTGGGTGCGACCGTGTGGCAGCAAACGGTGATGTAGCAAATAAAATTGGGACATTAGGCGTATCTATTTTAGCAAAATACTACAACATTCCGTTTTATGTAGCAGCACCAACACCGACAATCGACTTAAAAACAAAGGCAGGAAAAGAAATTCCAATCGAGGAAAGAGATGCTTCTGAAGTGATTAATCGCTTCGGACAATATTCTGCTCCGAAAGAAAGTAAAGTATATAATCCGGCATTTGATGTCACACCACATGAAAATGTAACAGCGATTATTACGGAAAAAGGGATTGTAAAAGCACCGTTTACGGAGAACTTAAAAAAGCTATTTCAATAAGTAGATAGATTTAAAAAGTCAGTCATCATAAGCTTCATACTTAGGGGGATGTATATGTTATTACAAAAAGAAAGAGAAGAAATTGTAGCGTATGGAAAGAAAATGATTTCTAGCGGTTTAACAAAGGGGACAGGCGGCAATATTAGTATTTTCAATCGTGAACAAGGTCTTGTTGCGATTAGCCCAAGTGGTTTAGAGTATTATGAAACAAAACCTGAAGATGTAGTTATATTAAACTTAGATGGTGAAGTGGTAGAGGGAGAGAGAAAACCGTCAAGCGAGCTCGATATGCACCTTATATATTATAGAAATCGTGAAGATATAAATGCGCTTGTGCATACACATTCACCTTATGCGAAGACAATTGCATCATTAGGGTGGGAGCTTCCTGCTGTATCATATTTAATTGCTTTCGCAGGCCCGAATGTACGCTGTGCACCGTATGAAACATTTGGTACGAAGCAATTAGCAGATGCTGCTTTTGAAGGCATGATTGATCGCCGTGCCGTTTTACTTGAGAACCACGGTTTAATTGCAGGTGCAAATAACATAAAAATGGCGTTTACTGTTGCAGAAGAAATTGAGTTTTGTGCGCAAATTTATTATCAAACGAAAAGCGTCGGAGAGCCGAAGCTATTGCCAGAAGATGAGATGGCGAATTTGGCGAAGAAGTTTGAAGGGTATGGGCAGCAGTAAATGAAGAAACACCCTCAAGATTTCACTCTTGAGGGTGTTTCTATGCCTTCTTAAGCAACAAATACATAAAGTAAGGAGCACCAATTAAAGCAACGACAATACCTGCTGGGATGCCATTAGGATCAACGATGTTTCGTCCGATTGTGTCTGCTAATAGCAATAGCCATCCGCCGATTAAAACGGCGATAGGCATGAAAATTTGATGTCTTGGACCTACTAAAGATTTCGCGATATGAGGAGCCATTAGTCCGATAAAGCTAATTCCTCCTGTTACGGAAACAGCTGCAGCTGCAAGCGCAACGGCTGCAACTAATAAGTATCTGCGTTCTTTTTCAATTTCAATTCCAACACCGATTGCGACTGGCTCGTTTAATGCTAGAATGTTTAATCGATTTGCTTTATAGAAAACGAACGGAATTAATACGATTAACCATGGGAGCATTGCTAAAACGAAGATCCAGTCATCTCCCCAAATATTTCCGGCAATCCATTTTGAAATAAAGTCCACTTTCATACGATCAGCGGATGAAATAAGGACAATCATCATTCCAGATAGTGCAAATGCAAAACCGATACCAGTTAATGTTAATCGTATTGGCTGAAGTCCAGTTGATTTACTATATGAAAATACGTAAATTAGAACAGCTGTCAGAAAAGCCCCGATAAATCCAACGACAGGTAGTAAATAAAGGAATGAACCTACATCTATTGGAAAGTATAAAAAGAAAATAGCAACAGCAACACCGGCCCCAGAGTTGATTCCGAGAATACCAGGTTCAGCTAAATCATTTCGAGTAATTCCTTGCAGAATAGCCCCTGATAAAGCGAGAGCCATACCAGCTAATAATGTAATAACAATTCTAGGTAGTCTTAAAGAGTATAAAACAAACTCCTCTTTAAAAGTCCCCTGTCCCATTAATGTTGGGAGTAGTCGATCATAAGATAAAGATGCTGAACCAAGTCCCATTCCAACTACAATGGTGGTGATGGTCAGTATTAGTAAAGCGAGTATAATAAGACGTTGTTTTCTTAGAATAGATTGCATCATGAGAATGTTTTTCCTCCTTTACGTACAACGAATAGGAAGAATGGCAGCCCTACAATTGCGACAATAGCGGCAACTGGTGTTTCGTATGGAGCGTTAATAGTACGTCCGATTGTATCTGCAAGTAGCATAAAGGAAGCTCCAGCAATTGCTGACATCGGTATAACAAATCGGTAATCTGGACCGACAATTGGGCGTACCATGTGAGGTACCATTAAACCGATAAATGCCATATTTCCGACAAGCGCTACAGAAGCACCAGCAAGTAAGATAATAATGATAAATAGAATGGTTTTAATAACAATAATTTTTTGACCTAGTCCAATAGCCACTTCTTCACTGAAACTAAGAATTGTCAATTTTTTTGCTAGTAAGATAGCGATAAAGATACTAATTGAAATGACTGGAATAATAATTTTTAATTGGCTCCAAGTAGTTCCAATTACGCCCCCAGCAGTCCAAAGTGATACATCTTGTGAAATTTTGAAGTAAATGCCGACTCCTTCTGAAATTGCGAGTAGAAATGCTGAAACGGCAGCACCGGCTAATACAATTCGAAGAGGGGATAGCCCGCCTTTTTTCACCATACCAATTCCAAATACCATAATTGCGCCAATTGCAGCACCAATAAAGCAAGCAAATGTTAAGTAAAGATAGCTGATGGAAGGATTGAAAGCAAGTGTCAGTGCAAGCGCAGCATTTGCTCCACCAGATAGCCCTAATAATCCAGGATCTGCAAGTGGATTTCGTGTTAATCCTTGCATAATTGCTCCAGAAACAGCAAGTCCAGCTCCTACAAAAATAGCAGCAACTTCACGTGGCAAACGTATTTCGCGAATAATAGATATTTTGTCCCCTTTAGCGGAGGAAGTAAGTGCTAACCATACGTCTTTTATTGAAGTATCTGCAGCACCTAATACCATTGCTACCATAAAAATAAGAAAGAATGCAATTATGCTCAAAATTAGTTTGTATGTAAAAGCTATAGAACGTGGATTGTCGTGATCTTTTGTCATTCGTTTCACATCTTTTCTGTTCATAGAATAAAGGAAGAGGAATTCTTAAATTAAGAATTCCTCATGTTTGTATTATTTACCAAGAAAGCTTTTCTTGAAGAAGTCTAGTTGGAAATCTAATGTAAGTGGATCATTGAAATAGAATTCCATCATGTTTGCTTCGTATACGCGATTATTTTTTACTGCTGGGATGTTTTTATATGATTCTGTCTCTTGGAATGAGTTATCAGTATCTTTGTTTTTACTTACGATTAAGTAATCACCAGCAAACTCAGGTAATACTTCAGTAGATAATGCGTAGTAACCTTCTTTTAATGCTTTTTCTTTTACTTTTTCAGGCATTTTTAATTTCATTTCTTGGTATAGAATTTCTGTTCCACGGCCCCAGTTTTCGCCGTATACATAAAGCTGTTTGTTGAAGTTTTCTACAACAGAAACTGTTGCATCTTCACCGATTTTTGCTTTAATTTCTTTACCAGCGTCCTGTGCACGTTTCTTGAAGTCATCAACCCAAGTTTTTGCTTCTTTTTCTTTGTTTAATAATTTACCGATTTCTAAATGCTGTGTTAAGTAATCAACTTTTCCGTAAGTGTACGTTACAGTAGGAGCGATCTTCTTTAACTTATCAACATTTTTAATATTTGATAAACCAATGATTAAATCTGGATTTAGTTCAGCGATTTTTTCAACGTTTTCATCTGATACTTCAGCAACATCTTTAAGTTTGCTATCAAAGCGTGGGTTTTGTTTAGACCATGAATCTACCCCAACAAGATTTACATCTAATGACATTACGTTACCAGCGAATGATGATAAAACAACAACACGTTTTGGATTTGCAGGAACTTCTACTTTACCATTTTCAGATTGGTATGTAATTGTTTCTGATTTACTACCTTTTGCATCGTTCTTTTTGTCTGTAGAGCCATTGCTACAAGCGCTCATAACAAGAACGAAAAGAACTGTTAGTGAAATAAATAACTTTTTCATTGTCTTTCTCCTTTAACATAGATGATATTTGTATATAATAATTTGTTTAACTGCAATCTTTTTGAAAGAGTAGTGGTAATGCAAAATGCTTATTAAAAATCTTGAATATGAGATTCTACAATATAGTATTAACCATATTAATAAAAGAAGATGTAATCTCAAATTTACTAATTATTAACAAAATGATAATGATTATCACTATTGATTCTTTAAATAATATAATTTTATATAGGTGTATTGTCAATAGTAATTTTGATTGTAAATTTTGCGGAAACAGGTTATATTTTATTGAGAATGATAATCAATGACTAGTAGCTGAGGAGTGACACGAATGAATCAAGAAGAATTGTTTGATGTAACTGTGATAGGCGGAGGGCCTGCAGGGCTTTATTCAGCTTTTTATAGTGGACTCAGAGAGATGAAAACGAAAATAATAGAATTTCAACCACAGTTAGGTGGAAAAATACATGTTTATCCAGAGAAGATGATTTGGGATGTAGGAGGGCTGCTGCCAGTTACAGGTGATAAATTAATTGAACAACTTGTACAGCAAGGGCTAACATTTAAGCCAGAAGTGGTATTAAATACAAAAGTAGAATCGATTATTCGTAACGAAGATGGCACTTTTACGTTAAAAGCAAGCACTGGAGAAGAACATTTTTCAAAAACAGTTATCGTCGCAACTGGAAGTGGTATATTGAAACCTCAAAAGTTATCAATTGAAGGTGCTGAGCGATTTGAAGTATCTAATTTAAATTATACAGTGAAATCTTTAAAGCGTTTCAAAGGTAAGACGGTCATTATTTCCGGCGGAGGAAATTCTGCTGTTGATTGGGCAAATGAATTAGAACCAATTGCGAAAAAAGTGTATGTAACATATAGAAAAGAAGAATTATCTGGTCATGAAGCACAAGTAAAACAACTGCTGAACAGCTCGGCGGAGTGTTTCTTTAATACATCGATTACAAAACTCATTGCTGGTGATAATCATGAAGCGATCGAATATGTAGAATTAACGAATCATGAAACAAGTGAAATTTCACATTTACCTATTGATGAAGTGATTATTAACCATGGATATGAACGTGACATTACGTTATTAGAAAATAGTGAGTTAGACGTTGCAATTATAGATAATTATTATATTGCAGGTAATGCGAATAGTGAGTCCTCTGTAGATGGATTATATGCTGCGGGAGATATTTTAAAGCACGAAGGGAAATTACACTTAATTGCGGGAGCATTCCAAGATGCTGGAAATGCTGTAAATAAAGCGAAACAATTTATTCAACCAGATGCAAGTGAGTACGGAATGGTTTCTTCGCATAATGAAGTATTTAAGAAGAGAAATCGTGAATTGATCAAGCAGATGATGAAATAATAAAGTTAAACTGTAATCAGTGGGGCTATTCCCAGCTGAGTATGGCCGCGCACTAATAGCGGGATAAAGAAACAAGTAACCCCCATTTACTTCTCTTCTCGAGTGACGAGAGAGGTAAATGGGGGTTTTCCTGTTTACTATATTTTCAATCATTGTAATGACACCGGTTTCATCAGTTCATGTGATATGAACGTTTTATTTGTAAATCTTCCTAGAAAACAATGAATCTATGTTTTACTGCCGCAGAACAGTATTACATTATGCTGTCCCTTTAGCTCGTTCGTTAGGAAATGGCATATTTAATATAGAGGCAATGTACTGTTTTCCATGCATTCGAGCTAATGATTCTAATATTTGACGGACGCGTTTTGTAAGATGTCCTTGTTCCTTTATAGCTTCACAATATGCGTCATAGAAAGCGTATTTAGCCCAAAGGAAATCATCTTGTTGGAATAAAAAATGATTTTTGTACCATTCCCCAATTGTATGGTAACAATTGTTTTCATGTATTGCTGCGCTTTGAGAAAGAATACGATCAGATAAAGATGTAGTTAAATGAGAAATTGTGTTTTCTGTTTCAAATTGTAATGTTTTTTCTAACATTGTAATGATGTGACGAGTAGCCATATGTTAACTCTCCTTTGTGTAAATGGGTAATACCATTCTATATTTAAAAAATCCTTACTATATTATTATACAATATATGGAATGCATCCACCTTCTTTTTAAATTGCATTTACAAAATCTTTTTTATTTGTTTACAAAAATAAAGTAAGATACAGTATATATGAAAAAATAATAAAGGAATGAACGCGTTGTATATAACAGTAGAAGAAGCTGCGGAGTATTTGAATTTACCAAAGTCGTATATTGAAGAGCTAATTCAGCAAAAGAAAATTCGTGCACTATTTGATGGAGAGCAATATTTATTAAATAAAGAACAATTCAATACACATTTAGAACAAATGGAGAAATATAAGCAATTAGTGGAAGATATATTGAATGAACCAATTCCAGAAGATATGGATGTTAAAGACGAAGATTAAACTATGGGAAATCCCGTATGAAGATATGCAGAAATGTATCTTCATACGGGATTTTTTGTTTAAAGATATTAAAAGCCTAAGGAGCGTTTAGCATTTCTTCGAATTTTGATAGGTAGTAGTCTACCATGTTAAAAGCATATTTTTTTCTAGCTAGGACAAACATAGAGAACGTAACCTGTACAGATACATATACTATCAGTGCAAATGCTTATAAATTAATGGAAGGGGTTTTCTCGTGAGTTTATTTCATTGTGATTTTTTGAAAGACTTAATTGGATCTTTTGTGAGAGTAAACAGGGGTGGTCCAGAATCTCAAAAAGGAACAATAATATCAGTATGTCCGGACTACTTCGTATTGCAGAATGAAAAAGGTGAGCTTTATTACTATCAACTTAGTCATCTAAAAAGTATTACAAAAAATGCGAAAGACTGTGGATCAAGTGATTGCGATTGGGAAGATTGTGCATGTGCAGAAGACTTTGAAGCACTACTTCAAAGCTTCAAATATTGCTGGGTGAAAATTAATCGCGGTGGTCCAGAGAAAGTAGAAGGCATCTTACAAGATGTTTCGTGTGATTTCGTAACATTGATCGTAAAAGAAGAAATTATATTAGTTGCAATAAAGCATATTAAAAGCGTTAACTATAATGCATTAGCATGCGGAGAGAGCGATGAGAGCGACGATAGTAGTAGTAAGGAAAGTAGTAGCAATAATTCAGGTCGCGCTCGTGCACAAAGACAATCAAGTAGAGGAAGATAATAAGAAAGGGGGATACGAAATTGGAGAGCATATTATGCTGTGAGCAAATTAAGTGTTTAGTCGGTGAGACTGTAAAAGTAAATCTTCGTGGACCAGAGAGTCGAGTGGGGGTACTTGTATCGTTAGGAAGAGATTACCTTACATTACAACTTCCTCTTGGTGAATTAGTATATTACCAACTAAAGCATGTGAAGAGTCTAGTTAAGAAAGTGAAAGAAAGTAAATGTGGCGATTGCTATGTTTCAAGTTTCTGCTCTGATGATGATACTTTTGTCGATGTATTACGTGACTTGAAGTATAAGTGGGTAAAGATTAATCGTGGCGGTCCAGAATGTGTAGAAGGTTTGTTAAGTGAGGTACACCATGACTGTATTACACTAGTAAACTGCGATGAAGTTATTTATGTAATTAAGTCTCATATTAAGAGTGTGAGCCAAGTAGTGAAATGTAAAAAGAATGAAGAAGAATAATGTTTGATAAATAAGAGGGGCATTATGGTTGAAGGTGAAGAACGATTTCTTATTTCGGATAGTATGAAAAGGAAGTCTTTACTATTAAGACGGAACATTGCCCCTGATTATTTTTTTGAATGGAGAATAG
Source organism: Bacillus sp. EE-W1 (assembly GCF_009760835.1). NCBI lineage: Bacteria > Bacillati > Bacillota > Bacilli > Caryophanales > Bacillaceae > Bacillus > Bacillus sp. EE-W1. The sequence goes on from NZ_WIPE01000020.1 coordinate 24,630, forward strand.
GAAAGCAAAAAATTTATAGGAAGGAGGATATAGATGAATGAGTTAAACAAAAGTATTGGAGAAAATATATATGTTAAACTAATCGGTGAAAAAAGATTTAAAGGTGTATTAATAGACGTAGGAAATGATATTGTTGTTCTTTACAATGGACAAGACTACGTATATATATCTTTATACCATGTACAATATTATAAATTTTTAAGACCATATGATGAGGAAATATCAAAACCAGATGTTGACTCTGTAATTAAGAGGGAATCGCCTTCTATTTCTTTAAGAAAAGTATTAAGCACTTCTAAAGGGATTTTTACAGAGGTTTATGTAGCAGGAAATGCTCCAATACATGGTTATGTTACAAGTGTAATGAACGATTATATTGTTTTTTATAGCCCAGTTTATAAAACAGTATATATATCTTTAAAGCATTTGAAATGGTTAATTCCGTATAAAGAAAACCAAGTCCCGTACGCCCTCAATAAAAATGAACTCCCCGTGAATCCATTAAATATTACGTTAGCTAGAACATTCGAAGAACAGCTTATAAAAATGTCCGGCAAAATCATGGTGTTCGATTTAGGTGAGGAATCTAATAAAATCGGAAAGATGGCAAAGATTGATGAAGGGCATATTGAAATATTAAAAGCACGTGATGCAAAAATGTATGTGAATATTCAACATGTGAAATCTGTCCATTGTCCGTAATCTAGTTGAAAGGGCTGGCTTTTTCTTTTATATGCAGAAGAAAAGGTCGAGCCTATTTGTTTAGCTCGATTTGAATATGAGAGGGAAAATGAATTGAATATAAATGTGTTAGTGTGACCTTTGAAGAGGAAATCTTGTGCAAAATTATAAAAAATATGTACGAGCCATTTTTTATATATTCAATTTATTTTTTTGTGGGAGAACTGCTCAACTAATATATTAAAGGGGTTTTGTTTGTGGAGCAGTTTCCAAATTCGTTATCGATTACATTACTTGGTAGTGCTGGTGGAGCAGCAAAAGCAGTTTTAGCAATTTTAAATCAAGCGATAGCAAATGAAAAAGACCCGATTTATGAAGCGATAAAGAATGTTACATTTCATTTGGTTGACATAAAACAAAAAGATAGGGCTTATTATGGTGAGTTGTTTCCAAATTTGAAAGATCAATTGTTTTTATATGAAATTGACCTTCAAGATGTAGTGAAATTCAAACAACATTTGAAAGAAAAAAGCACGGGTGTTGTTATTGATGTTTCGGGGGCAGATACAATCAGAGTATTAAGTTGTTGTAATGAACTTGGAATTTGTTATATTAATTCAGCTTTGGAAAATGAGGAAGTAGATCAGGACGATAGTTTAATCGGTTTTCAGCTTACGGAAAGATATACGAGGTTTGAGAAGGAGAAAGAGAAATTTACAAATACAAAAGCAATTATAGGCTCAGGTATGAATCCAGGTGTTGTTCAATGGATGGTTGTTGAACTTATGAAGGAACGTCCAAAGGAAAAGCCAAGAGCATGTTATATAGTAGAACATGATACGTCATTTTTAAATGATACAGCACTTATAAAGCCTCATACACTTTATGCTTCATGGGCAGTAGAGCGATTTCTAGATGAAGCGATATGGAGTTATCCGATGTATATGAGTCATCATCGTCCTCTTTATTTTTATGAAGATGTATATGCTTCAGAGTATAAAGTAAAGTTAGGAGAGAAAGAGTTTTATGGCTGTTTAATGCCACATGAGGAAGTTTTAATTTTAGGAAAAAACTTCAATATGGAAGTGGGTTTTCTTTACCGAATTAATGAGTATACGACTAATGTAATTAGACAGAACTTAGATCAAGTAGAAGATTTATGGAGTTGGAATCGTAAAGTATTTAATCCAGCCGAAGAAGAGATTGCCGGCGAGGATCTAGTAGGTGTATTACTCGTTTATGAAAATAGTGAGACATATATGTATAACGTGATGAATAGCAGTCAAGTTTTTCATAAATATAAAACGAATGCGACTTACTTCCAAGTAGGATGCGGAATTTATGCTGGCTTGTGTAGTTTACTGTTCGATAACTTTAAACAAGGTGCCTATTATGTAGAGGAATTATTATTAAATACAGAGAGTAAGTACGGAGAATATTTGAATTTATATATGAAGGATTTTGTAGTGGGCGGAAATGACTTTACGGATGGATTGCTACATGATCGGGTAAGATGGATATAAGTTGTGACGAAAAGGAAGGGGAAATCTCCTTCCTTTTCGTATGATAAGGTTACATCTTACCCTGAAAGCAATTTCATACTTATAATTTAAGGAGATAATATGTAGAGCTTTTGTATTGAGTATGAGGAGTATTTATATGAACAAATTTAAAAGCTTGATATATGAGGAAAGAGAAGCTTTTAAATTATTTAAAAAAATTAACGGATTTGTTAGAGAAAATCGGTAAAGCTTTTTACAAAACAAAGGAGAATGGTACGGGACTTGGGTTAATGATTACATATAAAATCATTGAGGAACATCAAGGAAGTATCGCGATTCAAAGTAGCATGGGAATAGGAACGAAAGAGGAAATTTTTTTACCGACAGCATAATGTGCTAGAGAAAAAATTCAGAAAAGTGTTCTTGTTGTGTAAATATAAACATTTTATAAAATGTTTCAAGAAGGGTTTTTTTTATAAAATACTTCGTTTATAATGGAGGAAAATATCGACATGAGATTTGTTATTCATGTAACGGTTCGGTAGTGTTAGAGAAAGAAGGGGTGCACGCGCATCCTTTTTTCTATGCAGATATTATGAAAGAGGTGGTATGATGGAATTAACATTAAATTCGACTGTATGTTTACACACGATTCAATTTCGAAAAGAGCAAAAGAATTATATTGTAAAAGATACAATTACAGGAGAAAAATATGAAATGCCGCCACTTTGGATTGATGCATTGGCAATGATGCGTGACGGTTTTTTATTGGGGGAAATTGAGGAGAAATTAAAAGAAGAGTATCCAGACGAAGAAATAAATATGTTAGCATTTACGAGGCAACTGTTAGAGCTAGAGCTTGTCGGAATGGTAGATGGCGAAGAAATAGCTTGTACAAAGAAGAAAGAGAAAGATTATTTAGCTTGGTTATGTCCTCGTGTTGAGCAATTCTTTCTTAGTTTAAATAAAAAAAATAGAAGCAAAGGTCAATGATGATCTTTGCTTTTTTGTATAGTTTGTTTAAAAAATTACAGCGAATGCCCTTGCGAAAGCACCGTCGCTATCTTTAATTTTTAAAGGTGCCGCTGAGAAAAAGAAACGTTTCGTGTTAATTGCATCTAAGTTTGTTAAGTTTTCGATTAAATAAATATTATTCCCAAGTAGTATGTGATGAATTGGCGATGTTTCTGTCGTTACCTCATCAGGAGAGATGAAATCTAAACCGACAGATTTTACTTTTAATTGAACTAGTTCTTCAGCTAATTCTTCAGAAAGATAAAAAGCTTCTTTCTCATATGCTTCTGTATTCCATTTCGTAGATAGATTGGAATGGAAAATGACAATATCACCTTCTTTTATGTCAGCGTTGTGTAATACTTCTTTAGGTAGTTTTCGTTCTTGTACATGAGTTACATCAATAAGAACAGCTTCGCCTACAAATTGATCTAGGGGTAATTGATCAATAGTCGTTGCGCCTGAAATGAAATGAGCAGGAGCATCACAATGCGTGCCAACATGAACGACAGAATGAAAATCTGTAACTTGATAGCCTGTCTCTTCAACGCTTGTAATGGCTCCTAAATTGATTTTTGGTGTTCCAGGGAATTGGGACATATTGTTTTCAAATGTTTGTGATAGGTCAATTACTTTCATTTTAAATACCTCCAATATATGTTTTGAAATAAAAAAACTCACCTTTCATAATCAAGAAAGATGAGTTTTGTACACAATAGTTACGTTTTATCTTTCAAAATGCAATGCATTTTGCAGGAATTAGCACCTATTCAGTTTGTATAAACTGAGGTTGCTGGGCGTCAAAGGGCCGGTCCCTCTGCCTCTCTTGATAAAGACATATTAAGTTTTCGTTTCTGAATATTCACTACTTTTAAATTGTAATTCATTTCCTTTTTTCGTGCAATATAAAATAGGTATTCACCCAAATAAAGTTGCTCGCATATTGTAGCTTATGTAAATAGAATGCTGCGAAGGAGTGAGTGCAGTGACAGGGAATGTATTGAATTATTACGCTGGTGGAAATACAGCTAGAGGATTTCATAATTTATACGATGAGAATTTAAAAGGGCTAAACAGGTTATTTATTTTAAAGGGTGGTCCTGGAACCGGGAAATCTTCTTTAATCAAAGCAATAGGTCGCGAGTGGGTTGAAAAAGGATATGATATTGAATTTTTACACTGCTCTTCTGATAATAAATCGGTTGATGGTGTAATTATCCCGAAGTTAAAAGTAGGAATTGTTGATGGAACATCACCGCATGTTATTGAGCCGAAAATGCCAGGAGTTGTCGAAGAGTATATTAATTTAGGGGTTGCTTGGGACTCAGATAAATTAAGAAAGCAGAAGGTGGAAATTGAACGATTTGTTTCAGAAGCAAGCAAGGCTTTTCAAACTGCTTACGCTTGTTTTAACGAGGCACTAGTTATACATGACGAGTGGGAGAAAATATATATTAATAATATTGATTTTAATAAAGCAAATGAACTAACTGATCAGCTGATTCAGAAGTTATTTACAGATAAAGGCGGGAAACAATCGCTTGTGAAACATCGGTTTTTAGGGGCAGCTACACCGAAAGGAGCAGTTGATTTTGTTCCTAATTTAACAGAGGGATTACCACATCGTTATTTTATAAAAGGACGCCCAGGATCTGGGAAATCAACAATGCTTAAAAAATTAGCTAAGGCAGCAGAAGAAAAAGGATTTGAAGTTGAAGTATATCATTGTGGATTTGATCCAAATAGTCTTGATATGGTTATCGTAAGAGAATTAGGGTTTGCAATTTTTGATAGCACCGCACCACATGAATATTTTCCGAGCCGCGAAGGTGATGAAATTATAGATATGTATGCCTTGATTGTGACACCAGGGACAGATGAGAAGTATGCGACAGAAATTCGTGACGTGTCGATTCAATATAAAGCAAAAATGAATGAGGCGATGTCTTTCTTAGCGAAAGCGAAATCAGTTCGTGATAAATTAGAACGAATATATATTGCTGCTATGGATTTTTCAAAAGTAGATGCATATAAAGAGGAGATTCAAAAAGAGTTTGAACGAATTGCGGTTAGTGTAAAAGAAAAGAACAAGTAAAAAATAAAGGATTTTGGTAGGCTGTCGGGAATTTTCTGACAGCTATTTTAGTATGTAGTAAAATTAGGAGTATATTTGTCGAATTTCCAAGGAAATAATCAAAAAATGGAGAGGGTATGAAATGAGAGAGAAAATTAGAGTGGAGTTAGCAAGAATTGAACAAGAGAATGATGTGAAAATTTTATTTGCAGTGGAATCAGGGAGTCGTGCTTGGGGATTTCCATCGAAAGATAGTGATTATGATGTTAGATTTGTTTATATGCATCCGGTAGAGTGGTATTTATCAATTCATGATAAACGAGATGTAATTGAGTATCCGATTAGTGATGATTTAGATATAAGCGGGTGGGATATTAAAAAGGCGTTACAGTTATTCGCAAAGTCAAACCCAGCTTTACTCGAATGGATTCGATCACCGATTTTCTATTCGAAAAACTCTCATTTTCCAGAACAGCTTCAGCAAATGAGTGATAAGCACTTTGATCCAAAAGCAACGATATATCATTACTTACATATGGCTTCAAAAAATTATCGTGAATTTTTGCAAGGTGAGGACGTAAAATTGAAAAAATACTTTTATGTATTGCGTCCGATTTTAGCTTGTAAGTGGCTAGAGGAGAAAACAACTTTACCACCTGTAGAATTCGATCGATTGATTACAGAATTATCGTTAGAACGTAGCGTATTAGATGAAATTGAACAGTTGTTAATAAAGAAAAAGGCAGGTACTGAATTAGATGTTGGATTAAAAATTGAGGTGTTGAATCAATTTTTAGAAGAACAAATTCATTACTATCAGCAATATGTAAAAGGAATTGAAAAGGGATCAGGAATCGATATTGAGAGTTTAAATACATTGTTTCGAGATATGTTGTTTGAAGTATATGAAAAAGGGCACAAGTGAGTTTGTGCTCTTTTTTTATTTTGTAGGAATAAAGAAAACAGATATAGCTGCAAGAAGACCCGCGAATGAGAATAAGTAAAAATTCCATGCTAAGTCATATTGCATTGTCATAATAATACCGACAAGAATAGGACCAGCAATCGCACCAACTCGGCCAAGTCCAAGTCCCCAGCCTAAGGAGGTAGCTCGGATATGGGATGGGAAGTATTGTGTTACATATGCATTTAATATTTGAGTAATACCGACTGATCCAATTCCAGCAAGGCCGATTAAAAGATAAATGATTGTAACAGATGGTTTAATTGTTAATAGTCCAATACATATAGCTGCCATAAGATAGGAGATGCTAATAACAATTTTAGCCCCTATACGATCCGCGATTGCTCCAGCAAATAATGCACCGATAGCGGCAGTAATATTTAGCATAAGTAAAAATGATAGACTAGATCCAAGAGGGTATCCTGCTTGGCGCATCATCTGCGGTAACCAAGTGTTTAAACCGTATATTAAAAACATTCCCATTATATAAGTAATCCAAAAAAGCAGCGTCGCTTTTATGTACTCTTTTGAGAATAACGTAAGAAATCCATTTTTCTTTCGTATATTAGGTGGGGCTTGATGAGTTTCCTCTTTTGCATTGAATTCAATTTGAAAACGATTAAGGATTTGTTCCACTTCTTCTTGTCGATTACGTGATAACAAAAATTGAATGGATTCAGGTAAATAACGAATGATGAAAGGAATGAGGAGTAGTGGAATCATTCCGATGCCAAACATAATTCTCCATCCGAAATCTTCTAACATAAACATAGACAAAATAGCACCTAACACGATACCTAAAGGATAGCCAGTAAACATAAGAGCATAAATAAAAGATTGTCGCTTTTTTGGTGAATATTCAACAGTAAGTGCTGAAGCTGTTGGAATAACACCGCCTAATCCGATTCCTCCGATAAATCGAGATAAACCAAATAATTCAGGGGAAGGAGCAAGTGCAGCAAGGCCCATTGTGATGGAGAAAAGTGCTAAACAGCATATAAGCGTCCATTTTCGTCCAATTAGATCTGTAATGGTTCCAACTAGAATAGCGCCAATAAACATCCCAAATAAAGCATAGCTAGCAATTGTACCAGCGTGTGCCGGTGAAAGTGCCCAGCTTTTGTCTTCTAGGAGCTTTGGCAGAACGGCACCGTAAATACCTAAATCATATCCATCAGCTAGAATGGCTAGCCAACAAATAAAAACAACAAGTTTTGTAATAGAGCTTGAAAAGATAGTTTTTGTAGATTCTAGATGAGGTGGAGCTGAAGTTTGCATAGTATTCCCTCCTTTTATTTATAGATAAATATATTATTTTATTTGATGTTAATATTTCCCTTCTTATGTCGAAGTTTATCTGAAAAGGTTTTATAACAAATAAAGAAGTTCAACAGGAATCCTGTTGAACTTCTTTATTTGTTTACTCATTATCAACTCGTTTTAACGGTTGATCTGCTGGACCTTCCATAACATCTCCCTCAATTGAAAAGCGGGAACCATGGCAAGGGCAGTCCCAAGTACAATCACCATTATTCCATTCAACTTCGCAGCCGAGATGTGTACAAGTTGTATCGACAATATGTAATTTCCCATCTTTGTCCTTATAAGCACCTGCTCGTTTCCCATTAACATGTACGACAGATCCTTCACCAACTTCGAGATCTTCTGGCTTACGTAATGCGGTTTCAATCTTTCCTTCAATTAAATGTTTCGCAACATCAATGTTCTGGGAGAGGAATGTTTTTATATCTGGATTTGCATGGAAGCGTGATGGTGCATACAGCTCCTTATAGGGATTGTGGACTTTTAGAATGGAGTCCTTCAGTAAATGAGCGGCAGCAGTTCCAGTTGTCATTCCCCATTTACGATATCCAGTTGCAACAAATATATTTGGATTTCTTTCGTTAATATGTCCGATATAAGGAAGCTTATCTAGCGTGATTAAATCTTGTGCTGACCATCTATAGGGAACTTCATCTACTCCAAACGTTGCTTCCGCAAAAGAATACAGTGCTTCGTAATGAAGCATCGTGTTTATTCCTTGTCCTGTTTTATGACTTTCTCCGCCAATTAAAATTAATTGTTCTCCATTGTTTGTTGTATAGCGTAAGGAGCGTTTTGGATCATCAATACTTAAATACATGCCACCTGGATAATCTGTTTTTGCTTTAATGGCAAGAGCATAAGAGCGTTCTGCGTACATTCGCGTAAAGAAAAAGCTATTCGCATCATAAAAAGGAAAATGTGAACAAGAGACAACATATTCACAAGTGATGCGATGTCCGCTCTTTGTAATGACTTGTGGATAATCACCCTTTTCCACATCAATAGCTGTTGTTTGTTCATAAACTTTTCCACCCATCTCTACAAACTTTTCTAAAAGTGTTTTCAAATAAAGGAGGGGATGGAATTGTCCTTGGTTTTTCATGACAAGTGCAGATTGTACTGGAATCGGAATCGATAGAGATTGAACATAGTCACAAGGTATATTTAATTTTTGATAGGCTTCATATTCTTTTGATAAACTTCTTAATCCATTATCAGTAGTTGTATATAAATATGAATCTTCATTTGAGAAATTACAGTCGATTTTATATGTTTTCACCGTCTCATTTATAAATTGTAGAGCATGATTATTTGATTCATAGTAAAGCCTCGCTTTTTCCAAACCAAAATGATTTATTAATTCATCATAAATAAGATCGTGTTGTGCTGTTACCTTTGCTGTTGTATGCCCAGTCGTTCCATTTAAAATAAGACCAGAATCAATTAAAACAACATCGATGCCTTCTTTCGCAAGTAAATAGGCAGTAGTAATACCTGTAATACCGGCACCGATAACGGCAACTTTTGTCTTTATATTTTCAGATAAAGGGGGAAAAGCAGGGATTTGAGTAGATTCAATCCAATAAGATAATGGGAATTGTGGAAATGTATCGCTTGTCATTATAGAAACCTCCCGATTTTAGAACAATTTTCCTTTTAATATTTCCATAAGATATGAAATTCATGTGTGCTGTTTTAGAGAGAGCCTATTTTTATTAAAAGAAAGATAAAATTATTTTAATATAATTTTGGTGTTGTCGGTATGAAGAGATAGGAGTTGTGCAAAGCTAGATTCAGGTGAGTTTATTTGTTGTTTACACAGAGAGTTCTTGAATAAGATAGAGTCTATAGTATGTCAGCATATATATATGCATAATGGGTAAAACCTTATAAAATCTATGTTTTTTCTTTAGTGGAATAAAGTATGATTATAAAAATATAACCAACTTTTATTACTAGGTCATAAAAGTTGTTGACAATATGGAAATTCTATTGATATGATTCATCATGTGGAAAGGTTGATAGAGAGTAAAAAGAGAAATGTTTTTCATTGATAATAAAAGCGAAAAGATAAGTGACGATAGAGTGAGTATATTTTCCTTATACATAGATGCTTTTTAATCAGCTAGTAAAATCAATCTGGAAGCAAGAATTGATATATGTAAGTTGCGCAAGACGCGGCATAAGAAAGGGGCAAAAGGATGAAGGAGCTTCATACGTTTGGGTGGTATGCAGCACGTGTATCACCACATTTGCCGAAAAAAGCATTTAAACCAGTTCCTACACGTTTATTTGGTGGACTGGCTTATTTGCTTGTGGCATTGGCGGGGTTAATATCGATTGGTGTATTTGAATTGAATGTGTGGGCGAATCTAGGAATTGCGATTGTTCTTGGATTATGTTTTGCTTCACTTGGATTTTTAGGACATGAAATTTTACATGGAACTGTTGTAAGAAAAGCATGGCTTCGTGATTTTTTAGGCGCGATAGCATTTATGCCATTATCAACTGGCCCGAAGCTTTGGAGAAAGTGGCATAATGCAACGCATCATGTTCATACACAACATGAAGAAAATGATCCAGATGCATGGCCTACACTTGAGAAACTGAAAAAGAGTAAGTTTTTAAGGTGGGTATATCGCATGCCTCTTCATGTTCGTTCATTCTTTAGTTTTCTGTCACTAACCATTCAATTTACGTTACATTCGACTCGAATGTTCTTTCATTTTATAAAGGAATTTAAGTCATCCAATCAAAAATCTGTATGGCTTCAACTTCTTTTGCCTTGGACTGTTTGGATTAGTTTATTGTTTATTATGGGACCTGGAAAATGGTTATTTGCATATGTAATTCCATTGTTAATTGCTAACTTTATTGTAATGGCATATATCGCAACAAATCATCGATTAAATCCAATTGTTCCAGTAAATGATCCGTTAGCGAACTGTTTATCAGTAACAGTGCCGCGCTGGGTAGACGTTTTACATTTCAATTTCTCATATCATACAGAACACCATTTGTTCCCTGCTATGAGCTCTAAATACTATCCGTTAGTAAAAGAGAAAATTAAAGAAATGTGGCCGGAACGCTATCATGAGATGCCAATGACAAAAGCTTTGGCAGCGCTATGGAATACACCACGTGTGTATTATCAAGGAAGTGAATTAGTGGATCCGCATAGAGAGCATTTCTATGGTTCTTTAGGAAATGGACTAGATCCTCATAATATTTCATATCGTGAGGAACATATAGAGGAAGAAGAGAGTATTAAAAAAATAAATCAGTAAAAATTGATATATTTTGCAGTGAAAAAGCAAGCCATTTCAGGCTTGCTTTTTTTTATAAAGAGACTTCTTTTTTATTCTTTTTGCTAAATTGAACTGAATTTGTTTCTTTTCTTTGTAATCGTTTCTCTAAAAGATTAACAAAATAAGTAAATAGAAGAACGAGTACGAGGTAATATAAACCAACGATTATGTATGTATCTAATTGTTGGAAGTTACTTGCAGCAATTGATAAACCTGATCCCCATAATTCGGACAATCCTACATATGCAACGAGAGAGGAGTCCTTTAATCCAATAATAAACTGATTTCCTAAAGGAGGAAGAGATTGACGAAATGCTTGCGGTAATACAATACGGCGCATTGCTAAAGGATAAGGCATACCTAAAGAACGAGCGGCTTCCAATTGTCCACGGTCGACAGATTGAATGGAACCGCGGAAAATTTCAGTAATATATGCACCGTTATGGATTGCTAAAGCAATTGCTCCTGCCCAAAAAGGAGTGAAGACAATAATCGATGTAATACCGAAATAGAGAATGGCAATTTGAACAATTAAAGGTGTACCACGAATAATGGCGATATATACATGAGCAATACTATTTAAAATCTTATTGTTAGAGATTCGAAAAAAAGCGAATAGTAATCCAATTAGTGAACCAAGTAATAGGGATGTTAGTGTTAATTGTAATGTGACAATAGTAGCCTTTAAGAGTGTGGGATAAGTAGACATAAAAATTTCAAACATATGTGTCACCTCATATTGTATGGATTTTGGTAGGGAATGAAATACCCCACATAAAAAGTGGGGCATAATGTATGAAACATTTGACTAGCTAATTTACTTCGTTTTTTCTTCTTCACCGAGAATATTACGCCCAAACCATTTTTTACTGATCTTTTCATACGTACCATCTTTAATGATTTCATCTAAAGCTTTATTTACTTTCTCAACCATTTCTTTATCATCTTTACGAATAGCAATTCCCATTTCATCAAGATTTAATGGTTTTCCAGCTTCTTTTATATTTGATTTACCTTCTTTGATCATACGTAAACCAACCATTTGATCAGTGATTACTGCATCAATACGTCCAGGCTCTAAGTCCATAAGTGCAGTAATATCGCTGTCATATTCTGTGATTTGATCTGTATGTTTTGCAACAAGGTCTTTAAAGGTACTAGCCTTTACAACACCAATTTTCTTACCTTTCAAATCTTCTGGAGAAGAGATAGATGTATTCTTTTTAGCCACAAAAATTTGGGCACCAGAACGATAATAAGGATTTGAGAAACTAACAGCTTTTAAGCGTTCTTCTGTAATTGCCATACTGCCCAATATAGCATCATATTTTTTCGATTGTAGACCTTGAATTAGCGTTTCCCATGGATTTGTAATAGGAGTGGGTTTCATATTCATTTTTTTCGCAAGTGCCTCGCCAATTTCCACATCAAAACCGGCAAGCTTTCCGTCATTTTCTTTATAGTTAAAAGGTTTATATAAGCCACTCATCGCATAACGAAATTCTTTTTTACCATTTGAAGAAGTAGTAGCACTTTCCTTACTACAGGCTCCTAGTATGAAGGATGTACATAATGTAATACTCGCAACAATGGTTAATAGTTTTCTTTTCATAAAACCCCTCCTATATATTGATCATACGGATGGTTTTAAGTATGTTACTGAGATATTTTATTTGGACAATTAGTTGTGCACCGTATGAATGTATTTCTTTTCATTTGAAACAGAAGTTACATTATAAAACGTTGCGTAAAAATTGTTTTGCTCGTTCATGTGATGGAGCTGAAAAGAATTGTGCTGGCGGAGCGTCCTCTACAATCTTTCCGTCATCCATAAATATGACGCGATCAGCTACATCTCTTGCGAAATTCATTTCATGAGTAACGATAACCATGGTCATTCCTTCTTCAGCAAGTTCTTTCATAACTTGCAATACTTCTCCAACAAGTTCAGGGTCTAAGGCTGAGGTAGGTTCATCAAATAGCATAATTTTAGGATTCATGGCAAGAGCTCGTGCAATGGCAATGCGCTGCTTTTGACCACCTGACAGGAGGTGGGGAGTTACATCTGCTTTATCTTGTAGACCGACTTTTTGCAAAAGCTGATTTCCAATCTCTTTTGCATTTGCTGTTTCTAATTTCTTTACATGAATAGGTGCTTCTATGATGTTTTCTAGTGAGGTCATATGGGGAAAGAGGTTAAAGTGTTGAAAAACCATACCGACATTTTCACGGACTTTGTTTAAATTTGAATGCTGTGGATCAATTCGTTCACCTTGTAAGTGAATTTCACCTTCATCGTACATTTCTAAAAAGTTAAGACAGCGAAGTAATGTACTTTTACCGGAACCACTGGCACCAATTAAAACAACAACTTCTTTTTCTTTTACTTCTAAATCAATTCCTTTTAAAACATCAAGTGAGCCAAATGATTTTACTAGATTTTGAACCTGAATCATACAAAACCCCCAGTCAAAATATATTTTACAAATGTTGCCCCTTATTTCTGTTATTAGTCATAAATTGTCAGAATCCTTTATTTTTTTCGGGTAATTTGATATTCAAAGAAATAATGATTTTAAAAATCCCTATATCTTTCTATAACGAAAATATGGATAATAATATATAGGTAGTACTTATGTTGCTTATAAAAAGGGGGAAAGAAGAGATGGAAAAAGAAAGGAAGACATTTTCCTTTGGCTTACGTACACAACTTATGCTATTTACTACAGTTTTAGCTTTTATTACATATTCAACAAGTATATTTTTTATTTACGTGATATACGATTATTTTCAAAGTTATGTAAGTCAAACTGTTTATAATATTATCGTTATGTTATTAGGTGTAGTATGGTCTGGAATTTTAGCGTATGGAGCAGCAATCTTTTTAATTAAACCACTTCGAAAGTTGGAGGAGGCTGCAAGGAAAGCGGCCGATGGCGATATTCGTGAAGATGTCCCGTTACCAAAAACAGATGATGAGATTAAATCTTTAAGTGTTGCATTTAATATGATGCTAGGGAACTTAAGAGGTATGGTAAAAAATATTGATACTACATTTTCGTATACAAATAATCAAGTTCAGCAAATTAGAAGGCAAACAGGGGAAGCAACAAAGCAAGCACGAGGTGTGTCTGAAACCCTTGCAGAGATTTCTTCTGGCGCCGAGCAATCAGCAGCTTCCATTCAGGCGATTGTTTCTGCTGTTGATACAACAACTTCTATTGCGAGTGAAGTAGAAGAAAAAGCAAAACAGTCTGACGAGCTGTCTTTAGAAATGGTTCAAGCTTTAGGGCAAAGTACACGAGTCTTTACTTCTTTAATTCAAGGTATTCAAACATTGGCAAAAGAAAATGAAAATTCGATGCAAAATGTACAGAAATTAGAAGAACGAATGAAACAAGTAGAACATATTGTTTCTGTTGTGAGTGAGATTGCTAGTCAAACGAATTTATTAGCACTGAATGCTTCTATTGAGGCAGCTCGTGCTGGAGAGCATGGAAGGGGCTTTGCAGTTGTAGCTGAAGAAGTACGTAAACTTGCCGATGAAAGCGATCATTCTGCAAGAAATATATCGCAGTTATTACGGAATATGCAAGAAGAAGTGCAACAAGTCGCATTGAAAATGACAGAGCAAGTGAAAACGGCTAAAGAAGAGGCGAAACGTGGGGAAGCTACTGAATTAATTTTAAAAGAAATGTCATCAAGTATTATGGAAGTTGCCGATGCAACGAAGCAAATTAGTGGCTATATGAACGAACAAGTGAGTCACATTCATCAAACCGGAGCACAGACGAAGGCTGTAGCAGCAATTGCTGAGGAAACATCAGCTGGTTCACAAGAAGTAGCACGTGTGACGTTGCAACAATCTAAAAATATGGTAGTAATCGATCAATTGTTAAAGGATCTAGAAAAGCAAGCAGCAGACTTGAAACAAACAATTGAACGATTTTCAATGTAAAAAGGGTGGGATACTTTGTTGAAAACGAAAAACATTGCAAGGATCATATATGGTTTTCACTTTACGCAATCTTTGAAAGTTAGGGCCGTAATAACTAGTTTGCCAATTTTTAATGTCGATATCGGGCCAATTGATAAAGCTGTCTCGTAAATCTTTAACCGAGCATATGTAAAGTGCGTGGACAAGAGCAGGTGAGGAATGAGATTTGCTTTTGTGAGAAATAAATAAAGCATAAGAATAAGGAATCTACATAGAGTTCAATGAAAACAGTTGCAAACTATTCATATTTTGTTATGATAGTGTTACGAAAACGTTTGCATAAATTTCTGATGGGATGCAAAAGGAGAGAATGACTATGAAAAAGACATGGTGGAAAGAAGCGGTTGCGTATCAAATTTATCCGCGTAGCTTTATGGATTCAAATGGTGATGGTATTGGAGATTTACAAGGTATTATTGCAAAACTGGATTATTTAAAAGATTTAGGTATAGATGTAATTTGGATTTGTCCAATGTATAAGTCACCTAATGATGATAATGGCTATGACATTAGTGATTATCAAGATATCATGGATGAATTTGGTACGATGGAAGACTTTGATGCTTTACTAGATGAAGTTCATAAGCGTGATATGAAGCTTATTATTGATTTAGTTATTAATCATACGAGTGATGAACATCCATGGTTTATTGAGTCACGTTCATCTAAAGACAATCCGAAGCGTGATTGGTATATTTGGCATGATGGTAAAGATGGTGCGGAACCAAACAACTGGGAAAGTATTTTTAATGGTTCGGCATGGGAATATGATGAAGTAACAGGACAATATTATTTACACTTATTCTCGCGTAAACAACCAGATTTAAACTGGGAGAATAAAGAGGTTCGCGAAGTGTTATACGATACAGTTAATTGGTGGCTTGATAAAGGAATTGATGGTTTCCGAGTGGATGCAATCAGCCATATTAAAAAAGAAGATGGTTTCAAAGATATGCCAAATCCAAAAGAACTAAAGTATGTACCATCTTTTGATAAACATATGAATGTGGATGGTATTCAACCTTTATTAGAAGAGTTAAAAGAAAATACGTTTTCTAAGTATGATATTATGACTGTTGGTGAAGCGAATGGCGTTAAGATTGAAGATGCTGAGCTTTGGGTTGGAGAAGAGCAAGGTAAGTTCAATATGGTATTCCAATTCGAACATTTAAGTTTATGGGATGCAGAAAAGAAGAAAGATCTTGATGTTGTAGGTTTGAAAAAGGTATTAACGAAATGGCAAAAAGGGTTAGAAAATAAAGGATGGAATGCTTTATATATTGAGAATCACGATAAGCCACGTATCGTTTCAACTTGGGGAGACGATAAACAATATTGGCGTGAAAGTGCAACAGCTCTTGGAGCAATGTATTTCTTTATGCACGGTACACCGTTTATTTATCAAGGACAAGAAATTGGGATGACAAATGTTCAATTCCCAAATATTGAAGATTATGATGATGTAGCAATTAAAAATTTATATCGAGAGAAAATTGCAGAGGGCGTATCACATCAAGATATGATGGAAATTATATGGGCTTCTTGCCGCGATAATTCACGTACACCTATGCAGTGGAACGATGAGATGAATGCTGGCTTTACAACAGGTGCATCTTGGTTTGGTATGAATCCAAACTATAAAGAAATTAATGTTGAAAAGCAAAAGAATGAAGAGAACTCTATTTTCAATTTCTATAAGAAAATGATTGCCTTGAAAAAAGAGCACGATGTACTGAATTACGGTACGTATGATTTACTTTTAGAAGATGATCCGCAAATTTATGCATATACTCGTACATTAAACGATGAAAAAATCGTTGTAATTAGTAATATCTCAAAAGAGGTAGCTGTGTATAATGAAGGTTCATTTGCACTAGAACGCAAACGTTTGCTTTTAAATAACTATAAAGTTGCGGAAAATGAACAAGTAACTTCAATCACGTTAAAACCTTATGAAACAAGGGTTTATCGCATTTCATAATAAAAAAGGATGCTCTTAGAGCATCTTTTTTTATGAAAAAAAATAAATTTCTATTGCAAAGTGAAAACGCTTTTATTAAAATAGATTTATGAAAACGGTTGCGTAAAGATAAAAATAAAGTAACGTAAGGAATCGTTTTCATAATAGAAACAGAAATTATCATTTAAATCATTATGTTGTTATAAATAAAGGGGAGGAAGAACAGATGAAAATTACGTCTTTTGATTTTTGGCAAAAGTTCGGGAAAGCATTATTAGTTGTTGTAGCTGTAATGCCAGCAGCTGGTTTAATGATTTCTATCGGTAAGTTAATTGGGATGTCTGCTGGGGATATTAACGCAGTTCATACAATCGCTCGCGTAATGGAAGACATCGGTTGGGCAATCATTACAAATCTACACATCTTATTCGCAGTAGCAATTGGGGGATCTTGGGCGAAGGATCGCGCAGGTGGTGCATTTGCAGCGCTATTAGCATTCGTCTTAACGAACAGAATTACAGGAGCTATATTTGGCGTAAACGCTGAAATGTTAGCGGATTCAAAAGCGACAGTTTCTTCAGTATTAGCAGGAGATTTAGTTGTAAAAGATTACTTTACTTCTGTACTTGGTGCACCAGCATTAAACATGGGAGTTTTCGTAGGGATTATCACAGGTTTTTTAGGAGCTACTCTATATAACAAATATTATAACTATAATAAACTACCACAGGCATTAGCATTCTTTAACGGAAAACGATTCGTACCATTCGTTGTAATTGTTTGGTCTACAGTCACTGCAATTGTATTATCACTTTTATGGCCGTTCATCCAAAGTGGATTAAATGAATTCGGTCGCTGGATTGCAGCATCTAAAGATAGTGCACCAGTTGTTGCACCATTTGTATATGGAACGTTAGAGCGTTTACTATTACCATTCGGTTTACATCATATGTTAACGATTCCGATGAACTACACAGAGCTAGGCGGAACATATACGATGTTAACTGGTTCAAAAGTTGGACAAATTGTAGCAGGACAAGATCCTTTATGGCTTGCATGGATTACAGACTTAAATAATTTACTAGCAAATGGAGATACGAAAGCATATAACGATTTATTAAATAACGTTGTACCAGCTCGTTTCAAAGCTGGACAAGTTATTGGCTCAACAGCAGCGTTAATGGGTATTGCTTTCGCGATGTTCCGTAATGTTGATAAAGAAAAACGTGCAAAATATAAACCAATGTTCTTATCGGCTGCATTAGCAGTATTCTTAACAGGTGTAACAGAACCAATTGAATTCATGTTCATGTTTATTGCTCCAGTATTATATGTTGTATATGCAATTACAACAGGACTTGCATTCGCATTAGCAGATTTAATTAACTTACGTGTTCACGCATTTGGATTTATTGAATTAATTACTCGTACACCGATGATGGTTAATGCAGGACTAACAAGAGATTTAATCAACTTCGTTATCGTTTCATTAGTGTTCTTCGGTCTGAACTTTACATTATTCAATTTCTTAATTAAAAAATTCAATTTACCAACACCAGGACGTGCAGGTAACTATATTGATAATGAAGATGAGTCATCAGAAGGAACAGGAAATGTACAGGATGGTTCATTAGCAACAAAAGTTATTGATTTATTAGGTGGTAAAGAAAATATTGCTGACGTAGATGCTTGTATGACGCGTTTACGTGTAACAGTAAAAGATTTAGATGTTGTTGCACCAGAAGCACAGTGGAAACAAAATGGTGCTTTAGGACTTATCGTAAAAGATAAAGGTGTACAAGCAGTATATGGTCCGAAAGCTGACGTATTAAAGTCAGACATTCAAGATATGTTAGGTGCGTAATAAGATGAAATTGCTAACTTTAAACTGTCACTCTTGGCAAGAAGAGAATCAAATGGAAAAGATAAAATATCTTGCTAAAGTCATTCAAGAAGAAGAGTACGATGTCATCGCATTGCAAGAAGTAAGTCAGTCGATACAAGCTGAAAATGTATGCGGTAACAAGAAAGAAGATAATTTTGGACTTTTACTATTAGAAGAGTTAAAAGCGTTACATGTAAAAGATTACAATATTACTTGGGATTTCTCTCATATTGGTTATGATGTGTATGAAGAAGGATTAGCGATTATAACGAAGCATAATGTTGTAAAAGAAGATACGTTCTTTATTTCAGAAAATAAGGATACAACGTATTGGAAAACACGCAAAATTGTAAGTGCGACAATTGCTTATAATGATAAGAATATAACGTTTTACTCTTGCCACCTCGGTTGGTGGAATGATGAAGAAGAATCATTCAAAGATCAAGTTAATCGTTTGATGGGGCGTGTAGATAGTAATGAACTTTCCTTCTTAATGGGTGATTTTAATAATAACGCTCGTTTACAAGGTGAAGGTTATGAATATATGATGCAAAAAGGTTTGTATGACACATATGAACTAGCAATAGAGAAGGATGAAGGAACAACTGTCCAAGGTGAGATTGCTGGTTGGGATGAAAATAAACATAACTTACGAATCGATCTAATATTGTGTAACCAAAGTGAAAAAGTTCGTTCTTCAAAAGTCATTTTTAATGGTACGAACAGAAATGTAATTTCAGATCATTTCGGTGTAGAAGTACAAGTAGATATATAATAGAAGAAATCCTCACAGATGATGAAAAGCTGTGAGGATTTTTTTGAGGAATACAAGTATTGCCAAGATAAAATACTTGTATTTTTTATGACATTTCCTATATATTTGTTATTATTGAATGTAAAACTAATTTGGTCATTTTGTATGCATACTTTTTTTACTTCGTTATATAATGAAGTAAGTGAAATATTTAATGGGAAAAATAGTGTATTTTCGTTTAATCCACGATGTAGAAAGTGATATAATTGCAAAATGTATGTATCATTTTCTAAAGAAGGAAAAATATATAATTAGGTGATAACTTCTATGAAACAAATTTGGCGTATTTATAAGACAGATTTACGGAATGTAGCTAAACATTGGGCTGCAATTGTTATTGTTTTAGGATTAATGATTTTACCATCGTTATATGCATGGTTTAACATTAAAGCTTCTTGGGATCCATATGGAAATACAAAAGAGGTTCCCATTGCCGTTTCTAACCAAGATGCAGGCTCTAATTTAAGAGGGAAAGATATTAATATCGGGGACGAGATTGTAGATTCTCTAAAGAAAAACAAGAATCTTGGTTGGAAATTTGTAGACCAAAAGCAGGCGATTTACGGAGTTGAGCGTGGGGATTATTATGCAAGTATTACAATCCCAAAAGACTTCTCTGAAAAAATTGCAACGGTTCTGGATGAAAATCCACAAAAGCCAGAACTTGATTACTATGTAAATGAAAAAGTAAATGCGATTGCACCGAAAATTACAGCAAAAGGTGCATCAGGTATTACGGAAGAAATTAGTAAAAACTTCGTTAAAACAGCAAACGGTGAGATTTTTAAAATCTTCAATGACCTTGGAATCGATTTAGAAACAAACTTACCAAGTATCGAGAAAGTAAAAGACCTTGTCTTTAAGTTAGAAGCGCAGTTCCCAGAAATGAATACATTAATGGATAAGGCGTTAGATGATGCAACTCGAGCAGAGGATATTGTGAAAGTAGCGCAAAAAGAGTTACCGGTTGTAGAAAGTGTTATGAATGATGGGCAGGAAGCATTAGGGAATTTAGATAAGTTCTTCGCGAGAAATAATGAAACATTGAATCGTGCTCCGGGAACTATTAAGAATAATTTAATTGTAACGAAGCAGGGATTGGATGCTGCAGCGAAAATTACGGATTACTTAAAAAATCCTTCATTTGATTTTAATCTGACACTTCCAGATCCAGCTAAATTACCAGTGTTACCTAATATAACTCTTCCACAAATACCGCAAATACCAGAAATTCCAGCGTTACCGCAAGTGAATGGTGATGGGTATAAGAATATTGCTAAAAATATTGATCAAACTGTAAATAATGTTTTCAGCTCAATACGTGTTGGAACAACTTACGCACAAGGTGTTATAAACGGGTTACAAAATGGTAATTTTGATCCGGAAAAAGCGAAACAAGATCTTAATAATGTTTCTGAGACGCTGCAAGGACGTGCGGATAGTGTTTCATATGTAATTGATGTCTTTACTAAATTTAAAGAGTCGGCATCAACTGATTTTGGAAAAGAATTCTTCCAAAAGAGAATAGAAAGATTAACAAACCTTAAATCAGCTATTGAAAATGCAAATGGTGGCGTTAAAGATATTGCCAATATTATTGGTACAGGGCAAGAAGTGAAACAAGATGTAAGAGATGCTACTAATAAAAAGTTAGATTCAATAAATAACTTGGTAAATCAAGCAGAAGCAGATTATAATGCAACATTCGTAACTGATTTTGAAAAAGCAGTAAGTACAGCCGAGCAATTGAAAGATAAGGCTGAAGGTGTAAAAGAAGATGCGCAACAACTTAGAGGTAATTTAAATCAAGATATAAAAAAAGCGAATGAGTTAGTAAATCAAACAAATGAGGCATTAGACAATGGTAGAGAAAAGTACGATAAGGCTGTAAGTGATTACAGCAGATTAAAAACAGAACTTGGAAAAGCAAGAGAAGACTTAAGCAACGCAGGTGTTAATGGATTAGACTCTACAAAAGTAGCCTTAAATGATTTAAATGGACAGTTCAAAGCAGCATGGAATTTATTTAACGACATGATTCCAGTTCTGGAAAGTACAAATAAAGTTTTAGCAGATGTAAATAGTGATAAGAACACGAATAACACGATTTCTAAATTGAATAAAGTAAAAGATGGTCTTCAAAAAGGAATCGATTTAACTGATAAAGGAATTGACTCTATTAATAAAGGGCAAAAACCAGCAGCAGATGTGATTGAAAGTATTAATGAAGTATCTAAAAGTGTTTCGGGCCAAATTGGTGACATTTTAGCTAAATATGACTCAGAAATCACTCCAAATTTCAATGCAGCTATTGCTCGTACAAAAGAGATGTCTAAAAACACATCTCAAATTTTAAAAGAAGCAGACAAAAAGCTTCCAGATGTTAAAAAGCTACTAGAAGATTCATCAAAAGGCTTAGTAGACGGTAAAAAGAAATTAACAGACATTAAGGCTGACATGCCGGAAACTGAGAAAAAGATTAAAGACTTAGCAAATAAAATTCGTGATTTTGAATCTGAAGAGGATATAAAAGACATCATACGCTTATTGAAAAATGATGTTGAAAAGCAAAGTGATTACTTCGCGAATCCAGTCAATTTAAAAGAGAATAAGTTATTTGCGATGCCAAACTACGGTTCAGCGATGTCACCATTCTATACAGTGCTTGCATTATGGGTAGGCGCATTATTAATGGTTTCATTATTAACAGTAGAAGTACATGAAGAAGGCGCGAATTATAAGAGCCATGAAATTTACTTCGGACGTTTATTAACATTCTTAACGATAGGTCTTTCACAAGCGTTTATCGTATCGATGGGAGATATATTCTTGCTCGGTACGTACGTAGTCGATAAGTTCTGGTTTGTGTTATTTAGTTTATTTATTGGTGGAGTCTTCGTTTGTATTGTATACTCACTTGTTTCTATTTTCGGAAACGTTGGGAAATCGATGGCGATTATTTTACTTGTACTGCAAGTAGCAGGATCGGGCGGAACATTCCCAATTCAAATGACACCAGCGTTCTTCCAAGCAATTTATCCGTTCTTACCGTTCACATATGCAATTAGTGCAATTCGTGAAACAGTAGGTGGAATGCTTTGGGATATCGTAACGCGAGATTTACTTGTGTTAAGTGCTTTCGTAGTAATTATGATTGTTGCTGCGTTATTACTGAAAACACCAATTAACAAATCGAGTGAAAAGTTTGTTGAGAACGCTAAAGGAAGTAAAATTATTCATTAAAAATAAAAGGTTCCTACCGATAGTGGTAGGAACCTTTTTGTTTAATCGAATTTTAACTTCTTTAATGCTTCTGCGAACGGATTGTTTAATGGTTCTTCTTCTTTGTTCTGCTGTTTCATATATTTTTGAACGTCGCGTTTATCAGCTTTGCTTCCAGATTCCTTTTTACGTCTTTCTTGGAATGTGGATAATTTCTCACGATAGCCACATTTACATGCAAAGATTTGTCCTGCACCTTCACCACGTAATTCTAACTTCTTCTTACATTGCGGACAACGAGCGTTTGTTGTACGAGATACATTTTTACGATGACCACATTCACGGTCTTGGCATACAAGCATTTTTCCTTTTTTGCCGTTTACCTCTAGCATTGGTTTACCGCAGTCTGGACAAGACTTTGTTGAAATGTTGTCATGTTTATATTTTTTATCACTCGATTTAATTTCAGAAACAATTTCTTTCGTATAGTTCTTCATTTCTGAAATGAATACTTCTTTTTTCAGTTTACCCTTTGCAATTGCTTCGAGTTTTTGCTCCCATTCACCAGTTAGTGTAGGAGATTTCAGTTCTTCTGGCACTAAATCAAGTAGCTGACGGCCTTTTGAAGTAATGTGAATATCTTTACCACGTTTTTCAAGTAAGAACGAATTGAATAACTTGTCGATAATATCTGCGCGTGTCGCTACAGTACCTAATCCACCAGTTGATTTTAACGTATCAGCAAGTTGTTTGTTTTGCGTATCCATATATTTTGTAGGATTCTCCATTGCTGAAAGTAAAGTTGCCTCGTTAAAACGTGCAGGTGCTTTCGTTTGACCTGATGTTTGCATAATTAACTTTACAGTTAATGTATCGCCTTTTTCAATGCGAGGTAGAAGTTGCTCCTTTACGTCATCCATTACATCATCATCTTCAAAGCGGTTTTCATATACTTCTTTCCAGCCGGCATGTAAAATTGTTTTTCCTCGTGCAATGAACGTTTCATTGTCAACTTTTGTGCGTAACGTTAGTTGTTCGTATTCGAATGCTGGGAATAAAATGGCTAAGAAACGTTTTACAACTAAATCATAAATTTTACGTTCTTTATCTGTGAAGGCGGAGAAATTAACGTATCCTTCTGTCGGAATAATTGCGTGATGATCGCTTACTTTACTATCATCAACAAATGATTTATTAGCCTTGATAGGCTTTTGTAATACTTTATGTGCTAAAGGACGGTATTCTCCAACGCCACATGCTTTTAGACGCTCTGGAAGTGTTCCAACGATATCAGATGAAATATAGCGTGAATCTGTACGAGGATACGTTAGAACTTTATGTTGCTCATACAATTTCTGCATAATGTTTAATGTTTCTTTCGCAGAGTAACCGAACTTTTTATTTGCATCACGTTGTAATTCAGTTAAATCGTAAAGACTAGGAGAGAATGACTTCTTCTGTTTTTTATCAATTTCCACAACGGTAGCATTATGCTTATCTAAACCTTTTACAATACCATCAATTTTTTCTTTATTAAAACTGCGGCTATTACCATTTGCATCTTGCCAAGTTAGTTTTAACTGATTCGTTGTTTGTGCTTCGATACCGTAGTAAGTTTGAGCTTTGAAGTTCTTTATTTCATCTTCACGATTAGCGATCATAGCGACAGTAGGTGTTTGTACACGGCCGCAATTCAGCTGGGCATTAAAGCGAGTCGTTAAAGCGCGAGTCGCGTTAAGACCGATGTACCAGTCAGCTTCTGAACGTGCGACAGCCGAAGCGTATAAATTGTCATATGCTTTACCTGGTTTTAAATTTGCGAAGCCGTCTTTAATTGCTTTATCAGTAACAGATGAAATCCATAAACGCTTAATAGGTTTTTGTATTTTAACTTTATCGATAATCCAACGTGCGACTAATTCGCCTTCGCGTCCAGCATCTGTCGCTACAATAATTTCATTTACATCTTTTCTAAGTAGCTGACTCTTCACAGCATTAAATTGTTTCCCTGTTTGTTTAATAACCGTTAATTTCAAGCGCTCAGGTAGCATCGGTAAATCTTCTAAATTCCACTGTTTATATTTCACATCATAGCTTTCTGGATCAGCTAATGTAACGAGATGACCTAAAGCCCAAGTTACAATATATTTACTACCTTCAAGGTAGCCATTTCCTTTTTTATCGCACTTAAGTACACGCGCAATATCACGTGCAACGGAATGCTTTTCAGCGATTACAACGCTTTTTACCATATTTAAAACATCCTTTCAAATTTCCATACGTTAACTATAGCATACATCTTCTTGAGATTCAGTTTCGCTCCAGATTTGAACGTTTTTTAGTGGGATAACATCTGTTTGAGGGTGAATGATGGCGACAGAACATAATATGCGCCATGATGAGACTATGAGAAATAGATACTTATTTATCCCGCATTAACGGGCAGTAAGACC
>NZ_WIPE01000107.1:0-5051 GCF_009760835.1 Bacillus sp. EE-W1
TTCGTTGTAGATTGTAAACTCTGCATTTGGTAATTTTGTATTCCCATCCGCTATATTTACTTTCGTTATTTCTAGTTCACCTTTTATATTTTCATTTTTCAACTCTAATACAGCAGTTTCACCAGTTTTCACTTCAATTTTTTTAATACTTCCGTCTAACACATATCCAGCTGGCGCTTGAATTTCTTTGACGCTATATATACCGATTGGAAGATTCCCTAGCTCCGCAATCCCCTTATCATTAGTCGTGACATTTTGTTTAAAGTTTTCATTAGAAACTTCAAACACCGCTCCTTTTAATAATTCCTTTTTTTCTCCTAATTTCATAATCTTTAAAGAGCCTACTGATTCCCAATTTACCACTAAATCTGTACTGATTTTCTCACTATTTCTTTGTAACAATACCGTTGTATTTTGAACTTTTTCTGATCCTTTAAAAGCTATTGCTTGTAAATTTGTTAAAGTAGACTTCACTTTCATTTTAAAATTACCACTACTCGTATCTTTCGGGATTAATATTTTAAATTTTTCGTTAATTGATAATGTACTTTTTTCTTCTCCATTTTCATTTACAATTCGAAGCCCTTTAGGAGCATTTTCAGGAAGAATTGTATAAGAGCCAGAAACCGCATTTGTTTGCACTGCATAAAATCCTGTTTCTAAATAATTACCTTTTTTTGTAGCAGTTTGTGGATCTACAGGATTAACTTTAAAAAATATATCTTGTGATCCAGTTTCTTTTTTTGAAGCTTCTACTAAACGCTTCATAAGATTATGTACTCGTTCATTTTTTGCAACTAAATCTTCTTCCGTTAATTCATTTGCTGCAATCCATACCGCTAATTGTGTAGCATAATGCGCCTCTTCTACTGTCGCTACCCCTAATTCAGATGGGCTTTTTTGAGGATATCCATTTAATAAAACACGATATACGGCATCAGATGATTTCCCCATCTCAGGCAAATCATCTCCATTTGGAGAACGCAAATCAGGCGTTAAACAATACGCAATACTACCCGAAGCCGTTTTAATTATTTCTGTCTTTATTTCACGCTGTTTCGACTTACTATAACTCCAATCCATTTTATATGTTTCTCTGTTCATTACTTCTGCCTTCACTTGCGGCATTGCAATTCCTAATAAAATAATAAGAGCGCTTAAAAAACTAAACCATTTACCTACCATCTTTCGTTTCATTCTCTCCACCACCATATATAAATTTCTACATGAAGCAATCTTACTGTTTCATTGTACTTATAGTGAAAAAAAGAGAATAGGTGGTTTTTTTGTAGTATCTTGTCGAATTGTTGAGAAAGTTCCAAAGTAATAAGCAACCTTTAAATTATTTGCTCTCATGCTGCTATTGACAAATGGACATTACATATTTTAAATTTTCAAACATGATAAAAAAGCACTTTATAAGTGCCTTCATAACTTACGAGAAACAAATTTTAAACGAATATATATTACTTATCTTTTTCCTTTATCTCCGTCAACAGCTCAATAATTTTCTCATTTTGCTCCACTTGTTTCTCTGAATTTTGATAGATGAAACGGACCCACCTTAATACAACAACAACTATCAATATCGGTAGTAGAGCAATTATCATGCCAAATACCGAGAAATTAGACATCATTCTCCATCACCTCGCTACATACAATCTTCTCCATCCACCTACTAAAACCTGCAATTTTTTACAAATAAAAAAGAATCTATCAAACGATAGATTCTTCTTTTGCAAACTGAGCAGAACGTCCTCTCGTAATCGAGAAAATTGCACAAAGTAGTGCTAATATAATAAAGCCGCCACCTACCCAAGCATTATATATAACAGATGATTTCTCAATAACAACTCCGCCTACTGTTGAACCGAGAGCAATCCCTAAGTGAAGCGCAGAGTTATTTAAACTTTGCTGAATACCAGCTGATTCTGGTGCAATTTCAATTAAATAATTTTGTTGTGCTGGTGAAATAGCCCAGCTAAGCATACTCCAAATTCCCATCATAATAATGAACAGCGGGAATGAGAATGTCATCATTGGCAATATGAAGATCGCACACGCAAATACGATAATAATTGAAATAATACTTTTCTTCGATCCCCATTTATCAGCAAGCAAGCCCCCAAGGCCGCCTCCAAGTACCGCTGCAATTCCGAAAATGAAGTAAAATACACTAATCCAATTTGCCTCAACATGCATCACATCTTTTAAAAATGGTGTTAAATATGCATATAGTGTTAAATGACCCGTTAAAAATAAGAATGACGTTAACTGTGCACTGACAATTTTTTTATCTTTTAACGTAGCAATTTGCTCTCTTATTGATAATACTGATGTCGGTGGTACTTTCGTTAAGAATAATGAAATACAAGCAATTGCCATAACAGTTAATATCAAAATTAACACAAATGGTGCACGCCATCCGTATGCATTTCCGAGTACAAGACCAAGCGGTACTCCAAGTACGAGCGAGCCACTAATCCCCATGAAAATGATTCCAATCGCACGCGCACGAAAAGGTGGTTCTACAACGCTAGAAGCAAGTGTTACAGATAACGCAATAATTAATGAACCACCCGCTGCACAAATGACCCTTGAGAACATTAACATTCCGTAATTCACACTACATGCTGAAATGATATTTCCGATTAAGAAAATCGATAATGCCCCAATATATAATTTTTTTCTTTCAAACTTCCCTGTTAAAGCTAATAAAACTGGACCTGACAAAGCAAATACTACCGAATATACGGTTATAAGCTGACCAGCTGCGCTAATCGATACTCCTAAATCATTGGCAACTAAATCGAGCGTTCCTCCTATAATTAGCTCAACCGTTCCGACTACGAAAGCCGCGATAGCTAAAATATACACACGAAAATTCAAGTCTTTCCCCACGCTTTCTATTTAGGTTACTACCGCTATAGTAACCTAAACCAAAAATGGACGCAAGTACAATTTTTTTTACAATAAAAAAACAGGCGTATCATACGCCTGCCTTCTAATTATTAAACACTAGTTTTGTTCTTCTTATTTAAATACCAATATACTGGGAGTCCAGTAAAGACAATTCCAATTGATAAGAAACAACTTACCGGATCATTAATAATCGCACTTCCAAGTACAAACAATGATCCTAAAATCGCAACGATTGGTACAATCGGGAATAACGGTACACTGTATGCACGCTCTTTATTCTTGTTACGTTTTCTTAAAATGAAGACACCAATAAACGTCATTACATAGAAAATATAAATAATGAATACGGAAATCTCAGATAGCTTATTCGGATCACTAATAACCATTAAAATAATTCCTAAAATGATTTCAACAGTAATCGCATTTGCTGGTGTTTTAAATCTTGGACTTTCCTTTGCGATAAACTTAGAAAACGGAAGGTGTCCACGCTCTGCCATAGACATCGGAATACGTGGGAACGTTAAAATCTTTCCATTTAAACAACCGAAAATAGAAACGATAATACCGATACTAATGATTTTCCCGCCATATTCTCCAAGTAGCATGCCCGCAGCTGTCGCTGTTGCATTCTCTCCAAGGTCTACAATTTTCGCTGCTGGTAACACATTTAATAATGCCAAGTTAATTAGTACGTAAGCAGCCGTTACAATTAAAATCCCAACTGTCATCGCTTTCGGTAATAGCTTTGTTGGATTCTTCATTTCTCCGCCAATCGAAGCAAGTAGAATCCAGCCGTCATAAGCAAATAATGTTGCTAAAATTGCCATACCGATACTTTGATTTTCTGATATCGGCACTACTACATTAAAGATATCGCTATTTCCTTTCCAAAAACCTAACACAACAATTAATACGATTGGAATCATCTTTCCAATTGTCGTAACCGTTTGGACGATACCTCCATATTTTGTTCCCATACTATTTACAACGCCAAGGAACACAACTGTTCCAATAGCAATTGGTAAATTCCATACTTTATCTAAATAGAAAAAATTAATCATTAAAGAACTAAAGTACAATCCTAATGTTCCAATAATAGCTGGTCCATAAACAATTGTTTGCATCCAGCCTGATAAATATCCCCAAAAACTTCCGTAAATCTCCTCTAAATACGTATACAACCCACCATTTTTCGGGATTTGCGCTCCAATTTCAGCTACTGTTAAACCACTTGCTAACGTCAACAGACCACCAATTACCCAAGCAAGAATAGCCATATTAGAACTCCCCGAGTAATCTAATACGCTCCCTGGCTTCATAAACACACCAGATCCAATAATCGTTCCTACTACGATAGAAAGTGCTACTGTTAAACCAATTTTGTTCTTCTCATCATGATGCATGCTGCGTATCCTCCTTCCAATTCTAGTGTGATGCAAAAATGAAATAAAAAAACACTCCTCCCTAAAAAAGGGACGAGTGTTATATTCGTGGTTCCACCCTTGTTTCAATTCGTAAAGTAACATACTTCACCAATTTCTCAAGTCTAAATAACGGTTTTTGCCGGCAAGCAATTACTAGGTATCCGTTCACTGCTGCAGTTCAGAGGTGGTAATCCATTTTTCCGTATTAGGAAGCTCACAGCCAAAGGCTTCCCTCTCTGAGAATCGTAAAAAATTGATCATGTCCTCATCATCACTTCTTGATGTCGAATTTTGTAGTTATTGTTCATTATATTGAATTGTTAGAAAAAATCAATATATTTTTTTATATAACATAAGAAATGTTTCTCTTCTTATATTATAACAGAAGCTATAATATTTCTCTAATTCCCCAGTATCTTTGGAACAGCGTAGCGGTAAAAATTATCTCAGCGATTTTCAAAATATATCGATTTACCAACAAAAAACGACAATAAGTAAGAGGAGACTTTCTAAAAGAAAGTCTCCTCACATACATACCTTCCGGTTGCCCACACGGAAGATACGACTTTACTCAATTATTTCTCATCTTTTTTCATAAAAAATTTACCCCGCATTAACGGGCAGTAAAACTTCCACCTTAAAATCCAGCGAATACAAGGATGAAGTTGGAATATTAACTGCCCGTAAAAGCCCGATTGGTTCAAC
>NZ_WIPE01000114.1:0-4851 GCF_009760835.1 Bacillus sp. EE-W1
GCTCTATCCGACTGAGCTATGGGCGCATGATTATAGAAAATAGTTCATTTTCTTTTCATAATAATAGCAATAAAATCCATCTAAATCAATAAAAATATCCCTGTAATCCTTTATGAACCTTAGTTAGGAATATATTAACAAAGTACTATCCCCTAAATTTTCCAATCATAAATTCATCCCAACTCACAAATTATAATCTTTGAATTGATATTCCAAAGGGGGCTTCATTCAATGACTGTAATTACAAAACTAAAGCAAACTGTTTCTGGATTAAAAAGTGCACAAGCTAGCTTAGAGGGATTCGCTCTTGATACGGATAACCAACAAGCAAAGCAACTTTTCCAAACAGCTGCAGAGCAAACGCAAACGATTATCGATTCTTTAAATCCACGCGTTGAAGAAGTCCAACAAGAAGAACCACAATACTCACAGCAATAACAGATTAGTCATGCTGTGAAATAGAAAAAGGATGATATGCAGTCATCCTTTTTCTATCACATTACATATTGCAATAGAAATGGAATGATAATCATGCGAAAACTCGGTCTCATAACCGCATTATTTGCCCTTCTATTTAGCTCTTTTACCGGATGTGATAATAGTCCCTTAGATAAAAAAGTGAAAGAAGAAGCAAAACGAACGGAGAAAGAAAAAGGTCCCAAACTAACAAAGACGAGTACGGAATCCTTTAATCAATCTATATCACAAGGAGCCAAGAAAAGGGCTCTCGCTATGGATGAAATTACAAAAAGCACAGCAGTGAATTCAAATTTGGATCTCTACATAGCAGTTCTACCTGAGCATCACGAAAGGTTTGGATTAAAGCCTCTGCGTAAGAAGCTTCAAAAGCAGCTAAGTGATGAGCATCCTACTTTCGATGTTCGTGTAAGTACTGATAAAAAAATCTTTATGTTACTCGAAAAGCTTGAGAGCAAAATTAAGAAAAAAGAAGTATCTAAAGACGAGATCAATAAGCAATTAAAACTCATTGGGAAAAAAATGGAGTCTAACACTTAACGCTTTTTAATAGAAAAGGAAGGATCGCAATGTCTAGTAAAGATAAGAACTTAACCCCTGTGCAACAAGAGTATAAAAAATTCGAGCAAGAACGCGAACCGAAGCGTCCTGTCTTGAAAAATTGTATTAAAGCCTTTTTCGTCGGTGGTTTTATTTGCTTCATCGGACAACTCATTTCTACGTTTTATATCACATATTTTGACTTCACTGAGCGTTCAGCAGGAAATCCAACAGTCGCAACTCTCATTTTCATTTCCATGTTACTAACTGGTTTCGGTATATATGACCGCTTTGGGCAGTTTGCTGGAGCAGGCACAGCTGTACCCGTTACTGGATTTGGTAACTCTGTTATTGCCGCATGTATCGAACACCGAACAGAAGGGTTCGTACTCGGCGTTGGAGGAAATATGTTTAAATTAGCCGGCTCTGTTATTTTGTTTGGTGTATTTTCAGCTTTCGTCATCGCACTTATTAAAACGATTCTCGTTCAATGGGGAGGGCTATAAATGTTACAAGGACACCGAACGTGGGTATTTGAAAACAAACCAGTTATTATTTCGACAGGAGTCGTTGGCGGGCCATTTGAAGCAAAAGGAAACATTCCAGAAGACTTCGATATCCTCCATGAAGATTTATGGCTCGGCCAGGATTCCTATGAAAAAGCCCATAAAATTTTATTCGAAGAAGCTTGTAGCCGCGCTACTGAAAAAGCCAAGCTTCGTAAAGACGATATTCAATTCGTACTTGCAGGAGATTTAATTAATCAAATCACTCCAACAAGCTTTGCCTGCCGTACACTCGGAACACCATATCTCGGATTATTCGGAGCATGTTCTACTTCCATGGAAGGATTAGCGCTCGGGGCAAGTATTGTAAATGCAAAAGGCGCAAAATATTTATTAACCGGGGCATCTAGTCATAACGCCGCTGTAGAGAAGCAGTTCCGATATCCAACTGAATACGGCGGTCAAAAACCTCCTACCGCACAATGGACAGTAACTGGAGCTGGCGCAGCTATTTTAAGCGACACTGGACATGGTCCTAGAGTAACATCTGCAACAATCGGACGAGTGATTGATATGGGATTAACAGATCCTTTTAATATGGGTGGTGCGATGGCCCCAGCAGCTGTCGATACGATTGAGGCCCATTTACGCGAACGACAAATTGACGCCTCTTATTACGACTTAATTGTAACAGGTGATCTTGGACATGTCGGTCGCGAAATTGCTTATGACTTACTACATAAACACGGAACGAAAGTAACGAGCGAACAGTTTCAAGATTGCGGCATACTCATTTATAGAGAAGGGCAACCTGTCATAGCTGGTGCTAGCGGACCGGGATGTTCCGCAACAGTCGTGTACGGTCATTTATTAAACCGAATGAAAAGAGGAGAGTTCAAAAAAATACTTGTCGTTGCGACAGGCGCTTTACTATCTCCACTTACATTCCAACAAGAAGAAACGATTCCGTGTATCGCTCACGCCGTTTCGATTGAATTTGGAGGTGCAACGCAATGATTTTTTTCTGGGCTTTCGTCATCGGCGGACTCATATGTGTAATTGGCCAACTTATGTTTGATGTTGGCAAGCTAACACCCGCTCATACAATGGCAACACTCGTTGTTGCCGGTGCTATACTGGACGGATTCAACCTGTATGAACCATTAATCGACTTTGCTGGAGCCGGGGCAACTGTACCTATTACAAGTTTCGGTAATGCCCTCGTTCACGGCGCAATGGAAGAAGCTGCAAAACACGGCATCGTTGGCGTCATTACCGGAATGTTTAAAGTAACAAGCGCTGGTATTTCTGCTGCTATCATATTCGGATTCATTGGTGCATTACTATTCAAACCGAAAGGATAAGAGGTGTTTGTATGACAGTTATCGCTAGCGTTAAAACCTGCCTTGCTAGTGTAAGGGGCGCTCAAGCAAGTTTAAGCTCCCTTTCACTAAATTCACAGGACGCGGAATCAAAACGCGTATTTCATGAATGTATGTTAGAAATGGACAGCATCATCGCTGATTTACAGAATAGAGTTTCATTATTAGAACGTGAAGAACCTCAATATAAAGGGTTTTAAGTAGACTGGAGGAAATGACTATGTCTCACCTGCCGGAATGGACACTTGTCATTCTTCGCTCTGTATTCATATTAATTATTTTATTCGCTATTACGAAATGGTTAGGGAAAAGACAAATCTCTCAGCTCTCCTTTTTTGAATACATAGCCGGAATGACAATCGGTGACATCGCTGCCCAAGTATCTACAGGGCTCGATTCAAAATTTTTCCATGGCGTCTTTGCGATACTCATTTTCGCTGTGGTACCTTTTTTCACAGGAATCCTCTCCTTAAAGAACAAAACAGCTCGCGACTTCTTTGAAGGGAAATCTACCGTATTAATAAAAGATGGAAAAATACTCGAAGATAACTTAAAGAAAGAAAAATATACAAGTGACGAATTACTGGAACTACTCCGTGGAAAAAATGCTTTCAGCGTAGCTGATGTTGAATTTGCCGTACTAGAACCGAGCGGAGAATTAAATGTATTATTAAAGAAAGATCGCCAACCACTTACAGCAAAAGACGTTGGCTTAAAAGTACCGAATGAAAAAGAACCACAAACTGTTATTATGGATGGCAATGTCTTAGATGAACCTCTATCCTCTAGTGGACATAACCGCGCTTGGTTACATTCTGAACTAGAAAAGCTCGGTGTTGTTATTGAAAATGTCTTTCTCGGTCAAGTGGATTCATACGGACAACTTACTATCGACATTTATAATGACAAACTACAAATGCCTTCTCCTCAAAACAAGCCTTTATTATTAGCATCTTTAAAAAAATGTCATGCTGATCTTGAACTATTTTCCCTAGAAACAAAGTCGAAATCAGCAAGCGAAATGTATAGTAAAAACGCGAAACACATCGAAAAGATTTTAAATAAAGTAACCTATCTTTTAAAAGAATAGATATCACAAGAACGCTTCAGTAAAAAGGCGTTCTTTTCTTTTTACTACAGATTTCATGACGTTTAAATTTATGTAATTCGGTTATGATGTTGAAGATACATAAGCAGGGAATTTCAAAAACATAGCGAATAATTCATGGTACAACTACATATTTTTTTGATTTAAAGTGGTTTCGTTTGACCTTTATTGACCATAATTGTATTATAAGACTAAGAAAGCTTTAGAAGGAGGAAATAACAGATGAATTTAATTCCTACAGTAATTGAACAAACAAATCGTGGAGAACGCGCTTACGATATTTACTCTCGACTATTAAAAGACCGCATCATTATGCTTGGTAGTGCAATTGATGACAACGTAGCTAACTCAATCGTTTCCCAGCTTTTATTCTTGGAATCTCAAGATCCAGAAAAAGATATTCACATCTACATCAATAGCCCTGGTGGTTCTATCACAGCAGGTATGGCAATTTACGATACAATGCAATTTATTAAACCACAAGTATCAACAATCTGTATCGGTATGGCTGCATCTATGGGTGCATTCTTACTTGCAGCAGGTGAAAAAGGAAAACGTTATGCACTTCCAAACAGTGAAGTAATGATTCACCAACCACTTGGCGGAGCACAAGGTCAAGCGACTGAAATCGAAATCGCTGCAAAACGTATCCTATTCTTACGTGAAAAACTAAACCAAATTCTTGCTGACCGCACAGGTCAACCACTTGAAGTACTACAACGCGACACAGACCGCGACAACTTCATGACAGCTGAAAGAGCTCTAGAATACGGCTTAATCGATAAGATCTTTACAAATCGTTAATACTTAAAAGCGGAAGCGGCTCGTTCAGAATCGC
>NZ_WIPE01000069.1:0-17349 GCF_009760835.1 Bacillus sp. EE-W1
TGGGGAAATTCGAAAATAACACCTTCACAGGGGTCGGACACTTGTCGATAAGCGACACGCCCCCTCTTTGATACATTTTATTTGCTAAATTGATAAGCATTTCAAATGCCATCCCATGGTTTCCTAGTCCCATTGCTATTCCTCTCTTCCTACTTGTAAATTTCTACTTCAATAAAATATGCAATATTTCATATTTTATTATTATAATATTAATTTATTATTTATCACTTTCGATCCTATCATTGGAATTCATTAATAAACTAACATTTGTAATTTAATTCCTGATGTTTAATTCTGTTATAACACGTTAATTTTGTATATTTAAATAATCACAATGGAATTTCTTGTTCTGTACATCTATACTTGTTTTGTATATTATATAGCAGAAGAGTAAGGTAAGAGTTACTCTTTGCCATTTTAGGAAAGGGCCTGTTGGAGACAACAGGTCCTTTCTTCGTAAAAGGATTATTTTGTTAAAAAATTTATTTCAATTTATAATCGCTATCTTTTTCTTTAATTTTCCAGTAAAATCAAATGTAAATATTTTAATTACATAGGAGAAAGCAATGAAACATAACATTAATCTGTGGTCCTTTATTTTTTCTTTTATTTGCATTGGTCTATTCCTCTTATATCTTGAAATTGGTTCGATAGCCTCATCTGAAACGAAATTGTTTATTATGAATTCGCTACCTATCCATCCTTTATTTTTTTTACTAGTTTTAACAATAGGAACTTTTTTTGCTGGTATGATAGGATTTTCTAAAATAGATAATTGGGTTGCTATGCTTAGAAGCATAGCGACAGTTCTACTAACACTTTTATTATCAGTGTTTTTAACACTAACTTTGATCATTGGCTATGCATTGAGTTAAACGTCATTCCTTGTGAATAAAACTAAATATTCCGTTAACAATATATATGACATTAGATTTTCTCCTTGTTCCCCCTTGGAGAACCGAGCAGTTAGCTTTTGCTTGATACTTACTAGTTCGTTTAACAAATTCTATATTTTTAGCTAATTGCTCTAAAGCATCAGGTAACATATATCGTTGTAACTCTTAGGAATACAATGGCAGCTCATCATGAATTGAAAAGCACATTATAAAAACATCCTTTCTTTTGATTCTAAAGAAAGGTTAACGCTTTTTCCATTTTTAAAACAGGTTTTTTCGAAGGTTTTAATTTAATCCTAATTATATTTTTTATAAATTCTAAAAGTGTATTCCCTATTTTTGGTATGATAGACAGGAACTATTTTTTAGAACAGGAGACAATAAATGAAAAAAATCAAATTAGGATTATTAGTTATATTTCTATTTATATTTATGTACATGTCTTTAGTAGGAGATGAGAATAAGGGTTCTTTAACTCCTAATCTGATTTCAAAAATAAAATATTTAGAAACTGATTCTGTTACTGGAGGTACATTTAGAGATTATGGCCAAGAAGCAAAATCAGTGTTTGAAAAACTAAGTAGTCAGAAAGATGTTGTAACAAAAAAAGATTTTTGAAGAAGAAAGTTTTTGAGGAATCTTCTCAACGTAATATTGACTTTGTATTAGATGATGGTAAAAAAATCAAATTCAAAGTATTATTTTTTAGTGTGAAACCATACTTTGATGAAGCGTATGTTCAACGTATAGGAGATGATTCCATTTACCACTTAAATAAAGAAGATACAACAGATATAGCAACTCAATTTGCAAATCGTTAATACATTTCTTAAAATTTTATGTTTTATATCTATTAATTATAAAAAAAGAACATCCCCAAACGAATTTTTTTGTTTTGTTAGCTTGATGGGCATGTGGCACTATCTCTATTAATAAATATTACTAACCATATACCTAGATTAATATCTATCATATTTTTTATAAACAGGATTAATTAGATTTAAAAAAAGATTTCTTTTTCTTTACTCGTAATAAGTCACCTGTCCATCCTTTGACTCGCATATACAAATACATACCACCTGTTGTGAAAATGATAAATAGGAGAGCGATTAAATAGCTATATTTCCATTCTAGTTCAGGCATATATTTAAAATTCATCCCCCACAATGCTCCTAAGGCCGTCAAAGGCGTACTTACAGCAGTTAATACAGTAAGAGCTTTCATAATTTCATTCCCACGATGAGAAGAAACAACTTCTTGTAAATGAATCATCGTGTCTAATTCTTCTTGGTACTCTTTAACGAGTTGTAATCCACGCTCTAATTTTACGTGTGTTTGTTTATAACAAAGGGTGTTTGTTAGGTTTTCTAGCCAAGCTTCCTCCAAGCCTTGTAACACTTCTTGTATTAACCGAAACACATGTGTGTTCATAAATAATTCATGACGAATATGATAAATTCTTTCTAAAACTGCTATGTTATTATGATGATAAAAATCCCATAATACATTTCTGAAATTATTTTCAAAATAGTCAACCTTTCGTAAATAGTGAGATATAAACATTGATAAGATGGCACATAATCCTTCAGCGGAACTATTACATTTTTTTATACCCATAGGGAAATTATGTATTAATTTTTGGAAATCCTCTTCCTCTTTTTCCTGGACCGTTATCAGTATTCCATGAGCTACAAAATAATGAAGAAATTTTTGAATTTTGGCGTCCTTTTTATCTTGATCATATAAAAACGAACCATATACACAAGTTTGACTTGGTGATAACGTATAAACATATAATCCATTTTCACAAGGAGAACTTATTTTTTTTACAAATTGAGAGAAATAAGATGTTACATCACGAGGGATTATAGAAGAAAGTTTTTCAAGTTCACTAGTTTTCACATGATACCAATCCCATTTCGGCATTTTTATACATTCCACATTATTCTTCCTTTCTGAATAGTTTTATGTTTCATCGAATAATATCCGTAACACGAAATTTATATGTAGGTATTCATGTCTTGGAGGAAAAGTTTTTAGATCCTCTACATTACAAACTAAATGGCATAGGAGGTCTTCTTCTGTTACAAGAAAGACCCCCTATATATTAGTTATTTGGATTCTAAATTTTAAACATTTCCTCTATACAAGCACTTTTTATCTTTTCTTATTTATATGTGGCAAAGAAGCCACATAATTTGGCACGTCTATTTAACGAACTCCATTTTGGTCGTTATTATAATTTAGATTCATATGCAGATTGATTAGTGATGTCTTCAAATACTTGACTTCCAATAATAAAGTATCCATGAAGTGCAGCCTCTTTTGAAGCGTCTACCATACGGAAAGAAGAAATTTCACTTTGCATTTTTTCAATTCGTTTTTTGTGGATGTCTACTATTCCTCCTGTCCAAATAATAGTGTCATACTGGTCTAACTTAAATTGTTCTTGTAATACACGCATAACGTCTTGGAAGTGTGTATCCAACTCTTTTTGAATCAAAGTATTAACCTGACTTGTCTGATGATTTTCTTCTCGACCTCCATATCCTTTTTCTAATATTTTTGGCATGTCGTTAATATGCAAGTCATCACTTTCCCCTGCATGATTCTGCAGGATATTCTTAATATTTTTCAAAGGCTTGCTACATCCTAGTTCCGTCTCATAATGATTTAAAATGACATTCTGTTTCATATCTGTCATTTCTAATGTACGAAATCCACCATCAATAATTAAGATACGATCTTGTTCCTGAATGATTCCCTCTTTTAAGAAATAGGCATGTAAAGCGACCGGTTGCTGAAGAATCAAAGCATTTTCCACCGTGATATTAATAAATTTCCCATCGATTTGCACGGAAGTTTCTTTTTTTAATACATTTTGTAATTGCTCATGCTGACTACCAAAATAAGTAACGGGAAGCCCGGTCACAACTAAAGGTAACACGACATTTTCTTTATAATCCTTTGCAATGCAACCAAATATTTGTTGTTTAAACTGTTCGCTTTCATAATAATTTTCTATTTCTTCTTCAAATGGAGGAAGAAATGAAGCGTCAGATTGATGTGCTTCATTTCCCATGTAGTATGCAAAGTCTAAGTCTATAAAACTTACCTTTGTTAAATCTTCACTTTCAGCATGATTAGGTACAGGGGCTAGTGTGGAAGCTTCACTCTTAATCGTCACCTCAGAATCTACATCCTGTCGATATGCCCGCTTAGTAAAACCAATTCCTACATCAATTGCATACAGAGATTTCATACTTTTTCCTCACTTTCTCTTTTTAGAATTAAATCTAAGCACTCTCTTCTTTCCCTTCTTTCATATATTTCTTTTCATTTTTCGTTTTTTCTCCGTCTATGTCCTTACTATTTTGATTTATTTCGTTATCCTTTTCATCTTTTTTCTTTTTGTTATTTTCGTTTTCTGTTAAATCTTTAATAGTAGAAATGACAACCGGTGTGGCTGTAAGCAGTTGTGGTAATGTTTGTTTTGCAACATTAGCTGCAGTTACAGAGAATTGTTTACTTGTCTCAGTTACCTTCTCTAATGTTTCCTTTATGTTTCCTTCTTGTAGTTTGTCTTTTACGCTTTTTCCTTTTGTTTGTATAGCTTTCCGATTTTCTTTTTTTAACAGGGAGACCATGACTCCGGTCGTAATCCCAATCAAAGCATATTTAAATATTGTATGTTTCATTTTTCTCACCCTTCTCTACTTTTATTTTCTTCCATGCTACAACCTAAAATAATTAACTTATCTATTTATCAGATGTTGCAATCTATTAGAGAGAATGATAGTTTTGCGGCTGCCTATTACTCGCCGTTGGTGTTTCAGCTGTTATTAGAAGTAAAATTCTCCCTTGATCTAATTTTTCTTCATATAAATTAGCTTCCTCCTTCGACAACCCCATTTCCTCCATTTGATTTCGGAGTTCGTCCCCTTTTTTGGAGAAAAAGTTGATAATACGTGTACCCAATCCTTGTTCTTTTACTCCAATCGTATTTGTGTTTGTATCATCCGCAATCTTTTTTGTTAGATGTGTTTCATGTGTTAAAACGTAAATGTCATCTTGGCGAATCCCTTGCAATTCTAGCTCTTTTACTTTCATAACTACTTCCTGTTCATTTTCATATTCATGAACCACCGGTTTTCTTTCATTCTTATGCATTGTATTTTTCCTCCTTTAGATTTTTTATTTTCTTATTTAGTTGTTATGTAATATGTAATACACCTATTTTAAAGATGTTAAACCTAAATTTTCAAAAAAATTCACACAATAGGTTATTAATGTTTTTGAATATCAGAGAGATGTCACAAGAACTTTGCTTTGATAACAGAGTTACAAATAACGTTTTGTTTGGAAGACAAGTCCATTATTTTATAGAAATTTTCTATTAAAAAAAGTTACAAAAGGAGTACAAGATATTTTTTTTCGTTAATTAAATCAAAGGAAAATAAAAAAACACTCTTTTTAAAAGAGTGCTAAAAAACATATAACCTAATAATGTTTCTAGTTTGATTACAGAAAGAAAGTCTTTATTAAAACATATAGTTGCTAATTTAATTGCGATCTTCCTTGCACCCAAGCAGCAATATCATTTATAACATACTCAGGAATATTAGCAGGACTATAATATTCATCCGGTTTACTTATTTCTCCATCCCCTTCTGTAAAGAAATGATTTAACTTTGGATATAGTCGATAATCTACGTTATCTCGTTCTTTTAATTGTTCTTTCCAAAGAGGAATTTCAATTTTTGATTGAACTTGATAGTCTCTTTCTCCTTGAATAATAAGAAGCGGTGTCTTTTGTTCTTTTGACATTTCTGCCGCTTTAATTTTCCGTATAGAATCCCAAAATACTGCTGATCCTAAGTAAAAATCTTTTGGGGGATTCTGACCAGAGAAATTGGGATCATTTAATAATTCAAATTGCGATTTGTAGAATTTATATTGCTCCTGGTTCATTGCTCCAATAGAAAAAAGATACTCAAATTGATCTAAAACAACGTCTTGAATCGTACGAGCTGGCCCACCCATTACAATTGCCCCAGCAATATTTTGATTTTGGTCTTTTTCAATCATTTTCGGAAGCATCATTCCACCTTGACTATGACCAAGAATATATATTTGATTCTTATTTATTAGAGGCTCATTTTTAAGAAATTGAGTTACAAGAAGAGCATCATCTGTTGTCTCTTTATCAACTGTATAGAAGGGACTGAATTGTGTTTTCAACCCATGTTCATAAGTTCTTTTATTATAGCGAAGGACAGCAATTCCCTTCGATGCAAGACCTTCAGCTAAATCGCGAAATGGTTTTAAAGCAAACGCTGTTTCATCCTGATCAGTTGCTCCTGATCCTTGAACAAGAATAACCGCTGGAAAAGGCCCATTTCCTTTTGGAATCGACAATGTTCCTGGTAATGGAAATGCACCACTTCCAACTACTACTTCTTTATCAATAAATGACTCAGGCTTACTATATGATGGACGCTCTGCAACAGGACTAAACGACATGCTGAGTTGAAAATCGTCTATTTTTCCAGATGGATCTAGTTTAATTAGTAAAGGTACAGTCATTTTTTCAAAAACTAATTGAATCTCCACATTTGTATGAACAGGATTTGTCTCTTTTTGTGTAACCTCTCCAATTTCTATAAAAGAACCTGCTTGTAATTGCACTGGGAGTCCCTCCCAATAGCTCTTCAGCCATTCTTCGGATATTATTTTCTGTAATGACCTTGAGGTTAAATCA
Source organism: Bacillus sp. EE-W1 (assembly GCF_009760835.1). NCBI lineage: Bacteria > Bacillati > Bacillota > Bacilli > Caryophanales > Bacillaceae > Bacillus > Bacillus sp. EE-W1. The sequence continues at coordinate 6,658 of NZ_WIPE01000069.1, forward strand.
AATGCAGATTTATAATTTTCACTATTCATATGGCGAATAAATGAAAGAGTAGTAGATATAATAGGATTTTCATCATTACTATTGTCTACTTTTTTTATAGTTGTGTTTGCTTCCTTTAAATTCGAAATAAATTGGTAGTTAAACGGATAGTTATATGTATCAGGATATAAGCTTGTTTTCAATACTTCCGTATTCCGTCCCTTATACAAATTTGAAGAACTCGTAAAATTTTCAGGTGAAATTACTTCCTCCGCATATGAGACTGAGGGAATTGCTATTGTAAAAATTGCACTGACAAGTAATAACTTATTACTTATTCTTCTTTTCTTACCCATAATTATTGATTCTCCTTTCAAAATTAAAAATTTCTAATACAATATGCCAACTATAAGGAAAATAAAAATTATTAAAGAGATTAATAATCTATTTTACGATTCCCCCTAACTAGTTAAAAATCTATCATTAACAAACTTCAATAAAAAACGCCTTCCCCCTCTTTTTTTATTGTTGGATTTTCCAATGACCTAGAAGCACAGCACGAAATTACATGTAACCGACCCATGAGATTCTCTGTTTCAAAAGAAAAAAGCACCCCACTAGATGCTTTCTTTAATTGTTCTCACTATCATTTATTTAGATAATTCTCTTATTACTGTAAGATACATTTATTCTAAATACTAAAACTCACTTATTTCTTGATAGGTTCTTAAGAAATATCAAAAAATAAAGAAAACAAGTTATTTGGTTATTCATTCCGTAAGCTTAATGCTCAAGTTAGTTTTTTTCACACGGTGAAACTTTATTAAGAAAACTTTAAGAAATTTCCCTCTATATTTATAAGAATTTTTTTCTATACTGAATCCTGTAAATGAACAAGAGGAGAAATGACCATGAAGAAATTTGTAATTTGCATATTAGGAATAGGCCTTCCTATATACTTACTACCTTTCATATTACGCGGGGATTTAGACAGATTTAATCCGATTGCTGAAGAAAAAAATGTATACGCCGTTGCGAATGGGTATGGCATTCCAGATTATCATTATAAAGGCCGAGCTATGTACTCACTAAAGGGTGTTGATGAATTAAGCAATGAAAAAGAATATAAAGTTGGAACGAACACGCCTAATGTTTTTATAAGAAAAACTTACTTAAAAATTCATGTGAAAGGAAAATATGTGTATTCTTACGATATTATTTCTAAAGAGGATATTCCGGAGAAAATAAGGGGACAATTGGAGATAGCAAATAAATAAAAGAGCCAATTCATACGATTTGGCTCTTTATTCTCTCTCCCATCTACCGTTAGGAAAATTCTTTCGGTAGATTTATTAAATTCGTTATCATTGTTTCAATAACCACTCTTCCATTACTTTCACTGTTTCATCTTGTTGTGCTTTTGCCGTAATTAAACTCGCATTATCACCTTTTTGCTCACCATACATGCCAAAATGAGCATGATTTCCCCCTTTTATCATGTGCATAGTTGTATTCTTTGACATGAACTTTTTATTGTTCTCTATTTTTTCTACAGTTGCTAACGCATCTACTTCCCCATAAATTGATAACATCGGGATCGATTTCGTAGAGAAGTCATCTGCAGGATACGAACCTAAGAAAATGATCCCGTCTATCTTGTCTTCATGTTGGAAGGCATACTTAGAAATCATAGCTCCCCCCATTGAATGCCCCGCAACATACCACTTCTGAACTTCAGGATACTGTTCCATTACACTGTCTACTGCATTGATTCCAAATATCGCTAAATTTAATGGCAACTTAGGCATCACTACAAAATGTCCATCTTTTGCAAGAGCTTCTCCTAAGTAACTATATGCCTCAGCTTCTACTTTAGCTCCTTGATAAAAAATAACCCCTATTTTACCATCTTTCTCTCCAAAAACTATATTCTCTTCATCTTTTTTATCCTCTACTAACGATAAAGCCTCTTTCGTCGGTTTATAAGTAAACTGAGACCAAACAAAAAAACTAATACTTCCTATAAGTAAAATACCTAGTAAAGAGTACAGCGTAATTTTTATCCATTTCTTCACAAAGATGACCTCCCTAAGATGTATATATTCTATATTTTAGATTTTCATTAGTAAACATAAAAACTCGAGCATTTTTATTATGCTCAAGTTTTCATTTACTTCTTTAATTTATACTATAAATGGTCCAAGATAAATATGTAGCAAATGTGGCCCATAAAAAATATGGAATTAGCAACCATGTCGATACTTTAGATAATTTGGAAGAAACCACTATGAGAAGTAACGTAGTAATAGCGACTAGTAAACAATCTACTGTTGCTAAAAATAAATTTTTTTGACTGAATTGAAAGTAGCTGAACGCTTGATTGCACATGTAATTTAAAAGGAATACAAACCAAAATGTTTTTGGCTTACATCCATATTTGTTGTAAATAATTGCAACTGATAATGCAATAAGTCCATATAATACAGCCCATATCATTCCGATTGTCATACCGGGAGGTGTCCAAGACGGCTTTTCTAACGCATCATACCAAGTACGATCAATAGGGAATAAAACACTAGAAACATAAAACAAACCATATGTTAGTAAAAATACTATAATACTAGATTTTTTCATAAACATTCTCCTTTTTACTAGAAGATTATAGAAACTTTATATGATTAGTATGTCCTTGTAATGGATAAAATTCTAATATTAAAATTCTAAATTCATATTGTTTAACCTATTTCATACAAATTCTTTCATACTTTTATATGCAAAAAGGGCTCTCTCTCGTGCTGCCTTATGATCAACAATCGGATAAGGATATGTATTCCCAAGTTTTATATTGGATTTTTGTAAAATATGCTCAGGTGCTTCCCAAGGTTTATGTATATATTTGTTTGGGATATCTCTTAATTCTGGTACCCATCTTCTTATATACTCTCCATTTTTATCAAACTTTTCTCCTTGTGTGATGGGATTAAAAATACGAAAGTACGGTGATGCATCTGCCCCACTTCCAGCACCCCATTGTATTATTTGCAATATCAGCATCTAGTAGTGTATCCATAAACCATTTTGCTCCTTCCTGCCACGGAATTAACAAATGCTTTACAAGAAAAGAGGCTACAGCCATTCTTGCCCGATTATGCATAAAACCTGTTTGCCATAGTTCCCGCATTCCTGCATCAATAAACGGATAACCAGTTTCACCCTTCTGCCATACTGTTAATAACTCCTCTTCATTATTCCACGGAAAATGTTCAAAGCTCTTATTAAGAGGTTTATATACTGTAAATGGGTAATGATATAGCAAATAATAAGAAAATTCTCGCCAAATTAATTGACGTATAAAGCTATTCACTTGTTTTTCAAAAAGACTACATTGTCTTTCGGTACTTTTATTTATTAAGTAATGATACATCCATCTCACTGATATTTGGCCAAATGAAAGATAAGGTGCCAACATCGAATGAGCATTTTCATTTGGAAAGTCTCTTCCTTCACTATAAGAGGCTAATTTGCTAGAGAAAAATTTCTTACATGCTTTGTATGCCCCTTCTTCTGTAGGCTCCCATATTGATTCAATATGAGATGTCCACCGTATAGTCGGCAGCAAATGTAATTCTGAAACAGATAAGCTTGCTGGTAAAGAGTTTCCTCCCTTTATACGCTGCACTTTACTAATAGGCTTAGGTATTTCCTGCTTTTGAAATGCATTGTAAAAAGGCGTAAACACCTTATATTCAGTGTTATCTTTCTTTTTAATAATCCACGGTTCTAATAATAAATGCGAATTAAATTCCTTACAGACAATACCTTTGCCTTCTAATACTATTTTCATTTTTTGATTAGATTGTAATCTGTCTGGATCATAACAAACATTCCAATATACAGCCGTTATACCTAACTGTTCTATGAGAGAAAGTATTTCTTCCAGTGTATTTCCTTTGCGAATTATTAAAGTAGATCCCAATGCCTCAAGTTGCTTTTGGACATCTATTATAGCATGATGTAACCACCACTTTGATGCACTTCCTATTGAAAAAGTTCCATCTTGTACATATACCGGAAGAACCTCACCAGACTGAACAGCCTCAAATAAAGCTGGGTTATCATATAAACGAAAATCTTTTTGAAACATAACAATAATTTTACCTTGCATAGCTATCCCTTCTAATTCTTAAAACATATTAAATTTTATTATATAACAGTAATTTATACATAAGAATTTATTTGTCTTTAATAGATTAATTAACTTTTTCAACTATTTTATTAGTAGGAATTTTAACAACCGTTTCTTTTTCACCTGTTCTATCAATCATGAAACCATGAACTTTAATATCAGAAGGTACTAACGGATGATGACGAATCATATCTATACTCTTCTCAATATTTTCACTAACATTTTCTTGTCCACTTAGCCATGCATTCAGGCTACCACTTGAAAATTCAGGCATGCAATTTTTAAAGAGATAGTCTATTTCTCTGTTATTTTTTATGGAATCACGTTGAATTTGTAGATTAACTATATCAGTTTCTTTATCCTCTATTCCGACAACAATAATTTCTTCAACTTTTTCTTCATAAATAGCAATAATAACAGATCTCATTATATCTCCATAAGGATGTACAATTACAGAATCATAGCTGTGTATAGTCAACACGTTTTCTTGTTGAATGTTAGTTACTTGTTGGATAATCGGCTCTATTCCGTGTTCAATGTCTGTTAATAATAATACTTTTTTATTCTTTGAATTCATATGGAGCACTCCTTCTTCATTATTGTATTTATGAAACTTTTAAACTAGTAACGATAGTTGATTATTCATTACATGATTGTTACCAGTTTTTCCATTGTCCTTCTGGATCAATACTTGCAAGTCTGACCCATCCATTTTGAACTTTTTCTCGAAATGTGAAATCATTATTTAGCAAACGTTCTATATATTCAATAGGCGCTTGAATTACAATTAGTAAACGAAGTGGTGAATGATACGTCTCACTATCTGACTGCATAACGGATTGCCAAGGTAAGCCTGGCAACAAGTCACTTGCATTTCCTTGCATAACACCGAGACCTGCCGTTACGGTTTGGGTTGTTTTGTTTCCACTACCATAATAATGAGGAGCTACAGTTGAAGCGTAATATTGTAAATTTATCCACTGAGCTACTGTTCCTGGCCCTGCAATGATGCTAGCTAATATATCTCCACTTCCATCCTGTTTCCAATCATAATTATGAAGGAAAGCCCTTCCTTCTAAGTCACAATCCTGAGTTAATTCTCGTTTTCCGATAATAAAAGATGCATTACGGGCTAATCCCCATTCCGGACGTATTTCACTCCAATCTTCTGCAAATCGATGTGCCTCTTTACTCGGATTTTTTATTTTCGTTTTAAAATTAGGTAATTGTGTTAAACGCTCTCTATTTGCATGTTGGCTCACATTTGGCATAACCGACTCAATACTATCAAATGCTTCTTGCGCAGTTTCCGAAAGTTCTGGGACGTAAATCCATTCCAATTCATCCACTGTTGTTTTATGTTCAGCTGCTGCAAAAATGGTGTCCTCCGGAATTTTAATGCCTTCAGCAGACAAAGCCTCTCTGACTTCTGGAAGATTACATAAAGTAGCAAAAACTCTTGCATTGAATCCCCCTGCTGCTCCGCCACAAGCACCACACTCAAGCGCTGCAGCATAAGGGTTGTTCGTACTTTGACTACTATGTCCGCACATTACAACTAGAGGCGCGAATTTTTCTGTTAATCCCACCATTTTTAAAGCTTGACGCACATAGTTCACTTTTTCTTCTTTCGTAAAACCGATAGGCATCTCACATTTTGTTTCATGAACATGATTAAGTGAGAATGTCGTATCAGGTTTTCGTAACATTGTTTTGCGAAGGTTACGAATGAAACTACCTACTCTTCTTGGCACAAAACTTCTTGTCATCATTTGTAGACCAAGTAAAGGGCCACTTATCTCAGGTAGTAACATACTTGTAAGTACATTTTGTTTCATCATTTTAAACGTATAACTTACTGAGCTGTCTATCTTCTTACGTTGTTGATAAGATTTATATTCATTTTCATCCGTGAGCTCTTTTATTTGATGTTTCGGTTTTAATATAACTGGCAAAGAAGGATGACTGTCATTACTACCTAGTTCACTAGTCGCAATTGGTAACCCAAAGAAACCAGCTATTCCAAACGTTTCGAACGGACCTAATTTTTCTAGGTGGCGACGAAACGGTTCTGAACGTACATCAATACAAAATGCTAATTGAGCTAATACACGTTTTTTATCATTAGTTGCACGTTGCTTAGAAACAATCTTTTCCCTTAATTGCTCTGCATGCGTCTGTTCCCAAGCTTCTAGCCAAAGTTTCCTGCGAATATTTTCATCAAAACGATATGCAAATGCTAATAATTCGCTTTGTTCAGCTGCAGACATTTGTGACCATTCCAGGGTTGAAATATTCCCCCAATAGATCCAAGAAGCTATAAGTGGGACAATTGCAACTTTCTTCTCAGCCTTTTGATTTTTTGTAGGTAAATAAGGTTTGACAATGGCCAGCTCCATAGAAATTCGAACTACTAAATATTCAATCATAAGTTCCTGTTCCTGAATTGATTGTTGGGAACGCCATAGTATCATTCCTGCCCACCCAGGCAAAGCAAGCAAGTGCCCTTCAAGGTAAGCTTGCTTGTTAGATTCAGAAATTCCTAATTCAGATAAAGCTCTTGTTAAAGCTACCTCGGCATCCTCTGGCCAATCTTTTAAAATGCTACGCTCATTTTTACTGAGCGCTGGATCAAATTTAATAAGGTGATGCCATGCACGATACAAACCTTTCTCTCGGTTTGGCATCGTCCAACTTGATCCGGAGTCATCCAAATATAATTTACACCATTTAATGATATGATAATTAAGAATATCAGATAGGTTTTCACCCTTTTGATTCTCTATAAGTGAACTTACAGGTTGCATAGGAGAGTCTTTCATACTTCCTGTATTTATATAACTCATTTCTTCTGCCAGTTTATTTAATTGTGGCGATGATAATAGGCTAGAAGGTAATTTCTCTAATTTTAAAGCTGCTTGGCAAAACTGCTCCGCTTTCTTTCGCGGGATATGAAAAGATTGTGAATCAAGCCAATGAGACAAGCCACTTTGTAAAAATGATTCCTTAATCTCCCCTTTCGCCTTTGCCGAATGAATCATAGCAGCACTAGGATATATATCCACATTACGAATTTCTTTTAACCAATCTGCAACTTGTTCAAATGATTGTTTTTCAAGTCCCATCCAAGGGTGATGAGCTGCAAATGTAGCGATCGGCCAAAGTGGTGCAATCACTCGGCTAGCAGATTCAACTAAATCATTTATATTCTTTTCTTGTATTTCAATGTTTGTATCTTTCTTTTTTAAAGTCTCTTTCGTTACGATTGACGGTATGCTCATCACTGATTACCTCCCTTTGATACATAATGTTTAAGATAGCTCGGATGACTTTCTACTGACTTTTGTCTCGCCTCACCTACTCGAACGAACCAAAGATACATTACAGCAAATATAGTAGAGGATTGATAACGAGTAACGAGAGTACTAATAGCACTACCAAATAATAAGAGACATATAACAAAAATAACGGCTGGAGCTGAAGGTTGAACATTTTGATACATGTCAGTATGCAACCATTTATAAAGGGAATTATGAACGGTAAAGTAAATGAGAGAAAATCCAGCTAAAATAAATAGGCCAACAATTCTTCCCATTCTTCCCTCTCCAAAAACAACAAGTTGTTTCCATGAAAAGTATAATGACCATCCTAAGATGAACGCACTAACTAATTGATACCCTTCTCCAGAAGTCGTAAACCAAAATGCAATCGCTATAAATAATCCGAAAACACGTCCGACCATAACCATAAATTAAATATCTTTTCATTAGACTGCTTCACTACCCCAAAACATTGTACGGAAGAACCAGCTTGTAAAAACAGTGTCGCTTTAAACAAACCATGTAAAATTAAATGAATAACAGCCGCTAAATAGGCTCCTAATGCGCATTGAATAAGCATAAACCCCATTTGTGCAATAGTTGACCCCACTAGCTGACGTTTATAATCAACCTGAACTAGGCTAATTCCTGTTCCAATTAAGACAGAAATACTAGAGAAAATTAGTAAAATGATTTGTGCCATATCATCATGAAAAAGAGGTGAAAATCTAGTTAACATGATACCGCCAGCATTTACTAACCCCGCATGCATAACAGCAGAAACAGGCGTTGGAGCAACAGCTGACTCAATTAACCACCTTTGAAAAGGCCATTGTGCTGCTGGAATCATCACAGCTAATATAATCAATAAGTTAATTCCTGTTTTCTCCAATGTTCCAAATTGAGCTACATTTTCATTCGTTAAAACTGATGTTAACTGCCACTGTCCAGTGACTTGAAAAAGCCAAATGATAGCTGCTAGCAAAGCAATCCAGCTTATTGTAAATAAATAACTAGAAATTTTTGTTGCTTCGCTAACTACTTTCCACCCTTTATTTAGACCTATGAGTAAAACCAATCCTATAAGAGTTGCCCCCCAACAAATAATCATGAAACGAAGATCATCACTTAACCATGCAACCGAAGATATACCTGTAGTAAATGTAAAAAGTGCAAAGTATTTTCGATATGAGCGATCTCCCAGTAAGTAACGTACAGAAAAACGCTGAATGATTAAACCAATTGTAAGAACAAAGAAAGCCATGAACCAAGCTAAAGTATCTAAATGCCAAGGCCCCACAACTCTATCTCCATTGTGATTAACAAGTGCGAGTAAAGAAACCAATGAAGGCAAAGCAGCGATACCAATATGGATATGAACAAAACGTAAAGGCATCCTTGCATGTAAAAATAATAATCCACTTAGCCAAGAAGCGCTAAGCGCCATAAAAAATAATGTTAACAGTGTTGATGAACTCAGCGAAATTAACATGTACAATACTCCCTTCCAAACGAAAATAACCTATAAAAATTCCTTTTAAGTAAGATAGTTTTTTAATTTCAATTTTCATTCACTCTTTTTAGTACATCGTTTTTTCCCATAAAAAAACCGACAACTTCCATAATTCAATGATTTTATATCATCATTGAATTATGGAGATTGTCGGTTTCACTTCAACTAACTTCAATAAAGTTTTTTGAAGAGCTCCCATTTTATAGAGGATAATGTATGTATTACTCCTGTTAAAAAGAAAAGTATATTTCTGATCTCCTAGATTATGCAATCAATATATCAATTTATGTTATGTGCTATCTTTTAATTAAGAAACTTTTTCATTTAGTCAATATTACATATTAAAAAAATGCTAAAGCCTTAATTATAGCAAACTGTTAAAATGAGCATCTATCAATTTTTTAAAACAATTATAAGATAAACCATATTAAGCAGTTTGTCAATTTCTTTATCAGTTTTTTAAGAGTTATTTGAATTACGATTTATTATACCTAAATAACTTCAAGTTTTTTAATTATTAGCATGTTAATAAAGTTAAATAAAGTGCAAAACTTGTAGGTTTCTTAATCCTTCCACTAACCTTAAGTTTTATTTTTAAAATTTCCCCTCAAGATTATGAAGCAATTTAAAAATCATTACTCGTTCGCCTGTACGGGAGCTTATATCCGTATGAAAGCTTTTCACTTTCTCTCCAGTTAATTCTAGTATAATCTCTTTCAAATCATCAATTCCAGATTCAACTAGCTCCGAACGGTTTTTCTTTATCGTTAGCATGCCGTCTTTTGTTTCGCAAACAGTATATTCAGCCGGGGTTAAAATACCTTGTAAATTTACGATAATCATATCCCGTAATATATCTGTCTTAACGGATATAGAACCGCGTCCTAAGTAGTCCTTTTCCCAATGAGTAATTGCTTTGCTTATCTCTGATTCAATAGAGCCTTTTGAGCTTTTCATCTATGTATCCTCCTTCAATAAAATAAATTTACAATAACAATATAATAATCTGGATTGATTTTATTTTCAATTATTGAGAAGAATTTATTGGGGTTGTTGTAAGGTATCCTTTCATATCATAGTGATTTTTCATATTACAATATAGATTTTTTGATCATTCCCAACAAGTTACTCTTACTATAAAGGCTCTGTTGCATAGATTTCTAAAAAGGTCATTGTGGGGGGAGTTGTATTTTCTTAGCTTGATAGCGATGGGGCAGGACCCCTGTACGTTAAGAGATTAGGTTATATATTTGAGGAGATGTACGAGACAGGTGTGAATTTAGGGTAATCTAATATTTTACATTCAAATATGATAGAATAGAAGCATATCCAAAACGGAGGAATAACAAATGAACTCAAACACAAAACAGTTTATTTATGATATCCAGCAACGAAAGAACAATTATATAGAAAATGCTTTAATAGCAATACAACACCCTAAAAAAGAGCAATCTGAACAGGTCATTCAAAATATAGTAGAGAAGATGGATATGATGATTAGTCTAGTTACTACGTACATGAGGATTGAATCTGGATCTACGGAAGAATTAAAAGAACTTCAGAAAGAAATTATCCATGCTCAAGCATATATCCAAAAACGAAAATTTGAAGAAACACAGAGATAACCCCCTGTGTTTTTATTTAATGCTCTATGACGCTAATCTGTTATAAATCAAATTACATGTAATTTGATT
>NZ_WIPE01000069.1:17359-22478 GCF_009760835.1 Bacillus sp. EE-W1
TTTTGGCATAATCCATACAATTTGTTGAATGCGTACAATATATGGCACCGTATCTTCAATGAGCAAATGATCGGGTTTCACATCCTTTAATTTACCTCTTATATTTCCTCTTACAGTTTCAATAATCACATGTTTACCAATTACTGATTGTAATGTCTGATATACATAGGGATTAGGCACACTTACCATATTTTGTTTACTAAAGTCATTTCCCTCCAAATAACTCATTGTATAAGACTCCTTTCTAACTCGCATTCTTTCTACTAATATATGATATAAATCTTATAAATATGCTAGAAGGATAATTCATTATATGGACAGAAAACACATTTTAATAGGGTACGGTTTCTATTTCTACATTGCTAAAAAAATGATTTATATAAAATTACTTTTACTAGTTAATAGGAGATGATAAAGTAATATTTTGCATATACATCTAGGTTGTTCCTTTCAGGATATGTATCATTTTAAATACGCCCTTTATTAGAATAGTACTCATACTTTTTTTGAGATTCTTTCGTAATACGTGCGTTAAGTAAAATTGCTAACAATAAAAACACTCCATATTTTCCCCCTGTAGCTCCTATGATAATCACACTACTACAAACAAGTACAATTAATAGGATAAACGAAACTAAATAAATACGATCATAATTCTTTGACATCTTCTCGTATTTTATGCGTTCTTTCCTTGCATCCATCTAAATTCCTCCTTTAAATAATCCATTTCACTCTCAAATAAATCTAGCCCTTAAAAAGGAAACAATCTATCGTTTTAAATAATTAGTTTGTTTTTTATCAACTAATTTATATAACGTAAAAAGAAATCCTACCAATATTAAGCTCTCTACCATGATAATCCCGACCCTCTCCTTCCTTTTAATCCCAACAAATCAGATAAAAGTTATGTATATCCCATATTAGCTGCAACAAGCAAAAAGGATCCCCTTCTCTTAAAGGCCGATCCTTTTCTCCTTGTATGCAACTATTTTTACCTATTCTTGATTAATTAGAATAATAGCTGGTCCATCTACACGAATTCCACCAACTTCGATTTTTTCATAAGACTCAACTGTAATAGAGATGATCCCTTCTCGCTTCTTTAATTCATTACTTAATTCTTTTGTTAACATTTTTTTCATGTGTGTACTCCTTCTTACTGCTTAATTTACTATTGGTATGTAAATAAAATTTAAATTGGTTTCCTGGTCTGGAAACCAATTTTTTGTAGTTGACCATATGGTGTTACCAGTTCGTTTATCAATTTTACGTAAAGAAGATAAACAATTACTATTCACCGTCTCAGTAGATATAAGGCACTCTTAAAGATAGTGGTGAGATTGATTGTTTTTTTCTTCTAGAAATAATGACTTAGATAGTATATTACCTAAAACAATGAAAGCCCTACCTCTCTTTCATCCTTACGGCTCCTTGTCCGTGCCAGTGTGAATCAGGATTGTAAAAATCAAGTGACTATTTAATCGAGTTATTTGATGAAACTTCAAACGTTCGTAAAAGAAATTTAAAAATCAAAATGGATTAGATTGAAGTAGTAACAAAAGAGGTGTCTACTCTAAAAGTGAGTTGAAGAAATTGAATATCTTTGAAATACTTTCCTTTTAATAATCAACGTATACCCAGAAAATTCAGGATATTTCCGAGGGATGTCATACAGTATTTATAATAAATCTCAACAGAAACTTTTTATTTGTTTTTCAGTGATTCCTTTAATTAATTCTAGCTCACTGACCAAAAATTTATATGCATCATCCAACAATTTTTTTTCGCTTGTATTCAGTGCTTTTTCCTTCTTTATACGGATTAAATCACGTATAACTTCAGCACCTTCTTGTATTTCACCCGTTTTTATTTTATCTGTGTTTACTTTATACCTTTGTTTCCAAGGCATTAATTCGCCTGATTCTCCATGCTGAAAAATGTGTATAATGCGCGTTAATGTAAGTATATCAATAACTGGGCGTATATTCGAACTCAATATTTTGCCCTTAGGAATCATGATTTGCATATTACTAAGGGACATTTTTATGACATAATAAAGTTGCTTTTTCCCTGAGAACTCTTTTTCTTCTATGGCTTCAATTATACCTGCTCCGTGCATTGGATAAACAATGTTATCGCCAATTTGAAACATATAACCCACCTCCATATGTGGTAACTTTCTCAAGCTTAACACATATGTTATTTTTTATCAAATATTTAATAATATCATGAGTTTATTTTTGGTGTCAATCACTTTTTTCTTCGGAAGTTAAATTAAGGAAAACAGCCGCAAAATAATAGAGAGCGTTCTAGATTTCAAATAAAAGAAAAGGGAATTCCCACGCGTATATTCTGAAATCTCTACTCATTAACGTAGATCAGTTTTTCCTTGAAAACGGCCAAATCGATCCCGTATTTTTTTCAATCTTATATGATACTCCAAAATCTCAATTCTTGCTTTTTCTGCTAGAGGGGCAATTGGTCGTAAGTCTTTTAACCCCCAATACTCAACCACTACATCAAGTACTTGATCAAAATATTGTAGTGGCCCATAGTTTGCTTCTTTTGCAATCACAGCCATTCTATTTTCAAAATCAGGCATGACGGCACCTGGCATTTTAAAATTCCTAATCACATTGGCAATATGGTAGCAATAATTTGGTTCCAATTCTAAATGTGTTCGAATAACGTCTCGATAAAACGCATAATGAAGTGTTTCATCTTTTGCAAGACGGCGTAATAATGTAGCAAGATCTGGATCATGCTTACTTGCCACCTTAGCTACATTATTGTAAAACACCATTGTTGCAAGTTCTTGTAGCGTCGTATACGTCATGGCTTCGATTGGTGTATGAAAATCAGGCTCAAATCCACACTCAACGACTGATTTTCTTAATTCATGTATACGTTTAGGGTTTACACTTCGAGTGAGTAGTAAATATGTCTCTAATAAATTCGAATGTTGATCCTCTTCTGAGGTCCAAGTATGAATAAAGTCTGTAATAACAGAAAGGGAACCTTTAAAAGTCGCAGATAAATACGTTGTAAACCATGGTAAATTCACTTCTGTTAATAAAGCTGTTTCAATGGCCGTAATTACACCAGAAGGGAGAGTAACTTGACTTTCATCCCAAGGAACTCTTTTAAAGTCCATTCCCTTATCCCATGGTAAAAATTCATGATAACCCCAGTCTATCTTCTGCGCTCTTATTTTATGTTGTTCATACAGTTCTTTTAAACGTGGTTCTAATCGGAAATCTAAATCATTTGTTAGCATATAAGTGCCCCCTTTTCTTACCATGAATATTCAGCTTATTTTTATCTCTAAAAATTTTCTACAAATAAATATTACTTTCCTTTTTTTAAATCAAACATAACAAACCTGTAACAAAACTCTTTAAGAGCGCTATATTTTCATAGGATTTTTTTATCAAAAGAGGGACCGTTACATCTATTTTCTTTTTTATAAAATAGATATTGAGGCAAACAATATGTTAGTAAGTCAAAATAAAAACTAACCTCAGTAAATACAGAATAACATTCATGGATAAAGATACTCGTCATGTTGTAAATTTTGGTGAGTGTAAAAAGGTGCATACCTATAAAGAATCGTTTTATAATAAAGATTGATAGTGTTTTATATACACTATCAATTTATTTAGACGTAAGATTATAATCCAATATATTAGATTAAGCGCTTGAAAAAAATATAGTTGATGAGATAGCCTTAAACGACAATTCCCAACAAACTTAATGCACATTGGCTATGATGAGTTAGACCAAATTTTGTGAAACAGTATACAAAAAAAGGGAAGAGGCGATAAACATGCAGTCAACGGAAGCGCATATGAAGGAAAAACAACGTAGAGAAAAAATAGAAATTATATTTAGTCACAGGGTAAAAGGGGAGAATTTTTTTCACGGTTCTTCCTATCAATGGAAAAACATTGTATATCAAAATTATAATAGGATACAACAAAAAGAGTTGGAAATTGAACAACTCATTTCGAAAATGGAAAAAGAAGGGATCCGTTTTACGCAGCACCGTTCACTCATACACTATCCCGTCATTGATTTCGTAAAATATATAGCTAAGATTTATAAGGAGCCCCTCGAAATAAAATAATCATATTTATAAAAGGTTTATTTCCGGGGATTTTTTTAACTTAAACCAGGGGTACCGCCCCATCGCTATCAAGCTAACAGAACAGATTGCCCCCTAAACGAAAATTTTGTGGCTTTTTTAGCGCGGAAGTTCATTATTATCGTTTTTTATGTTTCTTAACTTGATAGAGGTGTGGTGGATCCCTTTTTTTAGAAGTAAATACTTCTAAAACCTTGAAGTATTTGAAAATCAATTTTATCTGCTTTTGTCCTTTGAATGATAAAATCTAATCCATTTTTGGTATTGTCCGCATATTTAGGCATTGCTTCAAGAGTATCTGTCAACGGTTTGTTGAAATCGTCCCAATGTATTGGAATAACAAGCTTCGGTTGTACTTTTCGTACAGTTTGCTCGTAATACGTATTTTGGAAAGTACTTTCCTGCTTTCCTAATACCCCTATTCCTAAAAACAAGACATCAGCTCGAATATCATCTAATACCCCTTCTATATAGTTAGCACTTGGTTTAACAAGGAAAGTTTTATTATTATACATAATCAAGTAATCATATGAAGAGTCTTCATGATAATCTAGGGCTTTAGCTGGTTGTTTAAGTGGCTTTTTTATTTTTTCTCCTTCATCAAAGGTTGGTGAATGTTTTGATGGAAGGACAGTAACAGTAAAATCACCAAACTTCATAGCCTTATTTACTTCATATACAGACATCTGGTTCTTATTTATATCACCACCAATACCTATGTTAATTGCTGATTCTGAACCATATACATGTGTTCCAGTTCGTTTAGCTATATAAGCTAAATCAAACGCATGATCATAATGTGTATGTGCAATAAATAATCCCTTAAGTTTATTATTATCTGCCCCTATTTGATTAAAAACTTTATCCACAGTATCTTCATCTGTTTTTATATTGCTGAACAACATTTTTAGTAAGGATGGCCTAGAGATAAAACCATCAATCATTAATTGTGTATTTCCATCATCAAATAGTAAA
>NZ_WIPE01000069.1:22488-24716 GCF_009760835.1 Bacillus sp. EE-W1
TGATGTTCCTAAAAATGTGACCTTTACCTCGCCCTGATTCAATACTTTTTGTGTTGTTTTTGGAGCATAATACGCCTTGTATTGTTGAATATCTGCTGAAGGTGTTAAAAACTTATAATAAACGAAAATAGAAGCGATTATTACTAGTACTAATAATCCTATAAAAAACACTCTTAATTTTTTTCTTAATGTGTATTTCAAAAAACATTCTCCTTTCTAGACAAAAGATATTATTATTTGACTGTGCTAAATCCTCCTACTTGAGGTTACCACAAAGTATCTATAAAATTAAAAAAACGCCATCCTTTCCTATGATTCTACAGAAAGAATAGCGTATTTGTTCTTTTTATGGATACATTTTTTTAGCTCGATGGCGATGTGGTGTTACCTCAAATATAATTATTTTATTTGAAGGTCTCTTTTAAATTTTTTTCAAATCTTTTCATAGGTTGATATACAAGGACGTGTAGTGATAAACCTATCACTTCAGTAATGTTTAAAATAATACTTATAATCATTAAAGACCATTCTATAACTGGAGAAAAGTATCCGTTCGTACTTAATGTGGAAGAACTTACACCTAGTATTAAAATCACTATTAGTAAAGGTAAGTTTTTAACCAATTTGAATCCCCCCTTTAAACACAATATCTTTATATTATTATATTACACACTAGGTTATGTAATTAATATAAGATAGTTATCTATGGGAATTTAACATATTTTTTTCGTTTTGGGGGTAACCTATTTTTTAGCTTGATAGCGATGAGGTAGCGCCACATGCCCATCAAGCTAATATTTTGCAGTACCCCCAAAATGAAATTTCTATCTATTGATAGTTATTTATGTAAGTTCGGCTCGTTTTGAAACAACTGATATCTCAATTTGATGATTATATGACGGTACCCCATATCTACCAACTTAAGAATACTAACTCCCTCTAAAAGTAAAAATCATTATTACTTTTAAACAAACTAGATTATTAGAATAGAAAACGTTTTTTCTTTACAGCTCATAGTCAAAATCAAATTATTCCTCCATTAAAAAGCCCTTAAAATAAATTTTTTCTCAATACCTATTTTTTGCTAAAAAATGTATATTTTATACAGATGATATCTTAATTCATCTAAAATATTTATTTAAAAAAACGGGAATGAGAAAGGATTGATTTATATGAATAAAAAAAAGAGCGGCAGGTTACAAAAGTCAATAAAGGTGTTTGCGACATCCGCTATTTTAGCAACCACGTTATTTGCACCTATTATGTCAAACAATTTAGATGTACATGCTGAAACTGCACAAACTGCAACTCAATATGAACAAAGAGAGTTTGACTTGCCAGGTACAGGTAGTTTTTGGGATGAAGCAAAAAGAGAAAAAAGAGGTGAGCAAAAAAATTATATGCCAACTGGAATTTATATAAAACCTAACGAACAGGTTACTATTACAGTATCAGGAACGCAAAAGATTAGAGCCATTATTGGGACACATCAATATGATAAAGAATGGGGAAAAGAAATTGATCTTTCTCCTGGCTCTAATACCATCTCTTCTCCAAACGGCGGCGTATTAGGGTTTGATAATTATCAAGGTACAGGAACAGTTAAGGTGCAGGTAACACAAGGCGGTAGTCCTATTCCATTTTTTGAATTAGGGAAACACACGAAAGATGACTGGATTGCCATGATGAACAAATATCCAGATGCACATGCGGTACAATTGAAATCAGAACGAGCAGTACTAACTGTAACTCGTGATAGTGCCAATAAATATATTGTAAATCAAGATCCTGTTCCTCTCTTAAATAAATATGATGAAATGATTCGGGCACAAGATCGGATATCGGGGTTATCTGAAACAGATCCTAATCCTTTACATCGTTCAACTCGTCGTATTTGGGCCTTTGTAGAAAACCCTAACGCACAAAGTTGGGGGATGTATGCAAGTTGGGATGGAGCTGTCTTTACGACTGCTGGTGAAGCAATCAAAAGTACTTTAAATGTCAATGAGTTTGGATGGGGACAAATGCATGAAGCGGGACATGCACGACAACAATATCCATGGACTTGGAATGATTTAAGAGGTATGGGTGAAGTAACTGTTAATCTATATTCTTTAGCTGCAGACAAGAAATTATATCCAAATAAACCAACACGTTTAGAATCAGAGGGAGATTATAATAGAGCCTTTGCTTATTTGAAACAAACGAATAAAGAATATAAAAATATA
>NZ_WIPE01000069.1:24771-25486 GCF_009760835.1 Bacillus sp. EE-W1
AGATAAAATACAAGCATTTATTTACAATACATCAAAGGTAGCAAAACAAAACTTACTTCCATTTTTTGATCAGTGGGGATTAAAGGCGACCCAAGAAACGAGACAAAAAGTAGAAGCTTTAAATAACCCAACATTAATTGCACCTATATGGGAAGCAACGGATGCTAAACCTGTTAAACCACTTGCTGTATTGTCTAAAAAAATAATGAAAGCAAGTGCAAATAGTGAGGAATCAACGGGTTCAGCTAGTAAGGCGATAGATGGAAAGACAGATACATTTTGGCATAGTAGTTGGACACCAAATCAATATCCTTACAATTTGACACTAGAACTTGGTGATACACGTACCATTTCACAATTGGCATATCTTCCAAGGCAAGATGGGTCAGAAAATGGCCGTATTTTAACTTACAATATTTATACGAGTGTAGATGGCGTTAAGTATGACAAAATATCATCAGGAACATGGGAAAATAATAGTAATAAGAAACATGCAACATTTAATCCTGTTGCTGCAAAATATGTAAAAGTAGAAGTAACAAATGGACAAAATGGATTTGCTTCAGCAGCTGAAGTAGATATTTTGGGATATTAATTATTTAAACAAATGGCTGAGGTTCTTCAATTGATTGAGAGACATAAAACATCGGTATCAAGCTAAAAAAGTGTATCCGTAAAGCAAAAAAAAATGCTATTCTTTTTGTAGAATCATAGA
>NZ_WIPE01000069.1:25496-26479 GCF_009760835.1 Bacillus sp. EE-W1
ACTATTTGCTCAAGAGATTCAAAGTTTTTTTATCTCCAAATACCTTACGGAATCTTGCTAGAGATGTTGGTTTCGTACAACGAACCAGTAAGTACCAAGCAAAAGATTTAATAGCTTTATGTGTATGGGTGAGCCAAAATGTAGCTATGACTTCTTTAACTCAATTATCTAGCTGTTTAGAAGCATCAACAGCAGTACTTATCAGTTCTGAGGGACTGAATCAACGATTTAATAAGGCGGCCGTCCAACTTTTACAACACCTACTAGCCGAACTATTAAACAAAAAATTGACCTCATCTATGCCCATTTCTTCACCATATACTTCTGTTTTCAAGCGTATTCGTATTTTAGATTCAACTGCATTTCAACTTCCAGATCCTTTTTCATCCGTTTATCCAGGTGCAGGAGGATGCAGTAATACAGCGGGAGTAAAGATTCAGCTTGAGTATGATTTATTAAGTGGACAGTTTCTTCATATTCATACAGGTCCAGGGAAACAACATGATCGAACCTACGGTTCCCTGTGTGTTCCAACTGTGACAGCGAATGATTTATGTATCCGAGATTTAGAGTATTTTCATTTGAAAGATCTTCAACACATACAAGATAAAAAGGCTTATTATCTCTCACGTATCAAATCGAATACACGTATTTATCAAAAAAATCCTCATCCTGATTATTTTCAAGATGGCAGAATCAAGAAAGGTACAGAGTATATCCAGATAGATGTGGAGGTTGTAATGAACTCTCTTCAACCAGGACAAACATGTGAAATATCCAACGCTTATGTAGGAATGACTGATAAAGTCCCAACTCGTGTGATTGTTCATCGACTAACAAAAGAACAACAACAAAAACGATTACAAGATCAAACTGTAAGAGAAAAAAAGAAAGGAATGAAGTATTCTGCTCGTAGTAAACGACTTAGCGGTATCAATGTATATATGACAAATATCCCTACAGATATTGTCCCGATGGGACAA
>NZ_WIPE01000069.1:26489-50820 GCF_009760835.1 Bacillus sp. EE-W1
TGGTATTCTTTACGTTGGCAAATCGAGATTATATTTAAAACTCGGAAATCATTCTTTCATATTCACCATTGTAAAAAGATAAAACGAGAACGATTGGAATGCCATTTGTATGGGCAACTGATTGCCATTCTACTCTGTTCTTCTACCATGTTTCAAATGCGGCAATTACTTCTTATGAAAAAGAAACGAGAACTGAGTGAATATAAGGCCATATATATGATTAAAGATTATTTTCTTCTTCTTTTCCAAGCTATACAGAAAGGCACCCAAGAGCTATCAAGGATTCTAATTCGCTTGTTCAATCTCCTACAGCAAAACGGGCGAAAATCCCATAGGTATGAGAAAAAAACAGTCTTTGATATTTTAGGCATCGTATACAATTATTCCATGTCTCATACTCATGCAGCTTAATTTTAAAAAAGCAAAACCCATTAGGGTTTATTTCGTATGCAATTCTTTAAATAATATACAATTAGTCATTAGAACATAGGGATTTTCTCACCTGAAATTGATTTTACATAACCTTAGCTTGATAGCGATGGGGTACCGCCAGCAACCTAAGAAAACAACATGCTAAGGAGTATACTAGATTTTATACAGTTTTTCTGCTAATCCAGTACCCAAAAACCATACCAGGATAGGAATGTATAAAAAATGAATAGAGTTATCGAAAAAGAAAAAGTGGATTTCTTTTGAGAGTGTGGATTCGCTTTTTTCTTGTTACTAATAATAGGACATTATGTTAACCCCACATGTATACAATATGCATTTTTCTACTAAAAACATAAGATAATAAAACATTTTACTTTACCAATCATTGATGTTAAAATCGTGATTTGTAATAAAATGGATTACACCAGTACTTTCCCTACTACCCTACTACTAATAGTTATTTAAAACAAACCAGGTAATTTAACACTTAAATATTTAGGAAGAAGGCTCAGAATGAAATTAAATAATGAAAAAGATGGCATTGTGTTTGCAGTACTTTCTTATATTATGTGGGGTATTACTCCAATTTACTGGAAGCTTATTCAACACGTATCTTCAGGAGAAATTCTAGCACAACGAGTCTTTTGGTCCTTTATTTTTATGCTTGTACTTTTATTTTTCATGAAGAAATGGTCTACATATGTTGAATTCATGAAAGAAATTGTTAAAAATCCAAAATTAGTTTGGTCACTTATTATTGCTTCTGTACTGATTAGTTCAAACTGGGGTATCTTTATGTGGGCAGTGCTTAATGGAAAAATATTAGAAGCAAGTCTTGGTCAATACATTAATCCTTTAACAAGTATGTTAATCGGTGTAATCGCATTAAAAGAAAAGTTAAGTGGTTCTCAAATTCTTGCATTTATATTAGCAGGCATTGGTGTATTAACACTAACGTTCCATTATGGTGTGATTCCTTGGATTTCTCTTAGTTTGGCGCTTACCTTTGGATTTTATGGTTTAGCCAAAAAAATGATTAAAACAGATTCAGTCATTGGATTAACACTTGAAACGATGGTAATTTCGCCTATTGCGTTAGTATATTTGACTTACTTGATGTTTCAATCTCAAATACAATTTTTCAATTCTGTTTCAACCAGTTTATTATTAATAGGGAGTGGCATAGTAACAGCTCTACCACTTTTATTATTTACAAAGAGTGCTAAAAAAGTTTCATTATCTATGCTTGGTATTCTCCAATATATTTCACCAACTCTGTCACTAATAGCCGGTGTTTTTCTTTATAACGAAACGTTAACAAAAGCTCATTTTATAGCTTTTACCTTTATTTGGTTAGCCCTTGTGATTTATACTTTTTCTTCCATAACAAAGTCAAGTAAAGAGAGTAAAAAATAAATGAGTTTAACTTATAAATAATGAACTACCTGTAACGAAAATTATGTAAATAAGCTGTCCATATGGGCAGCTTATTGTATTTTTGCTTAGCGTTTTTTTGATGCATGTTGAATTGATGGTATTTTTGTACCAAGTACAAGTATGAATGCAACAAGTGCTAATCCTGAACATAGAAGAAATAGATAATAGAATGAAAATGATTTTATTACCCAAAGATCTAATACTGGTCCTAAAGCCATGCCATTGCTTCTCCACGAAGAGATCGTGGAATACATCAATCACAGCCTTTTCTATCGAACTTGTAGCAACTGCCCAGCTGATTCCATGGAAAATATGTAAAATCACTAAGCATATAGCCCCTGTTATCCAAGTATACAAATACATTGTCTTTACAAATAATACTCAAACATTTTTGCAACCTTTTCTTTTATTTTTTCTTTTATAGATAATTGGTTGACGTCAGAGGATGTTACTTGCTTTGAATTTTGTAAGTCTGCATTAATCACTGGTTTTATTCTCGAAATATAGATAGGGTCATGAATATAACAGTTCATTTCTTCATTTAAATGAAACGAGCGTGAATCAAAATTCACGGTCCCAACCATCAATACTTTTTCATCAATCAAAAATACTTTACCGTGTAACACCCCATTTTTGTAACCATATACTTCCATCCCCTGTTTTAATGCTTTTCGGATATATGGATATGCTGCTTCTTTAACTAATAGTGCATCCGAATGAGGTGAGAATAGAATTTTGACACGGACTCCCCTCTTTCTTGCATCTACTAATGCGTTCCAAATAGTTCTGTCTTTTGGTATAAAATAAGGTGTTAATATAATAATGGATTCTTTTGCTTGTTGAAACAGCATTTTATAATCTTGCCCAAGTTTTTCTCCACTATAATATGCAGTAAATCGTTGCGAGGTTGCTCCCTTTTCCTTTACCGCATTGTGTATCGGAATCGGTTTCTCTGAGTTTCTCTTCCAGTCTAATACAAATTGTTGTTCTAAATCTTGAACTCCTTCTCCTCGTATTTGAAGATGATAATCTCTCCAATAACCAAGTTTTTCTTTTTCCCCCAAATACTTCTTTCCGATGTTGAATCCACCAATGTAACCAACCTTTCCATCAATAACTGAAATACGACGATGATTCCGATGATCCAAAGAAGAAAAAAGATAAGGGAAAGCCGGTTTATTTTAATATGTAAAATGAACTCCTTTTTTAACTAATAATTCTCTTTCCTTTTTCTTTAGTAAAATTCCACCTAACCTGTCCAAAGCATAGTATACTTCTACACCTTCTTGACTTTTTTTCCGCAATAACTCTAGAAACTGATGGCTTACTTTATCATCAGCAATAGAAAAAAAGTTAACATGCACGTAATGCTTTGCTTTCTCTATATCTGAGAATAGTTGATTGTTTAACTGTTTCCCATCTGTATACAAAGTAATATCACTTTGACGCATAGGGTATTGACTAGAATTCTGGCTAAACACCCCATTTTTTTCGGCTATCGTTCTGTCAATTTCACCCCAAACAAACAGAACTAAACATCCACCGATAAATAAAAAGAGGAATACTCGGAAAATTCTTCCTATCTTTTTCAGCATATTTAATCTCCTTTATATATTATCTTTTTATTTCTGTTAGTTTTTGTTATTGGGACAAAACTATTCCATGCATCTATTAGCTAAAAAAATCCTGCTTTGAATGATTAACTATAAAATTTCTCATTCGCATAACCCTAAAATTGGAAATCGTACGATGATAACAAAATAGGCACTCTATATTTTGAAGCACATTTACAAGGAGGAATACTACATGACAGTAAGTACTAAACTTAAACAAACTATCGCTGGATTAAAGAGTGCTCAAGCATGCCTAGAAGGATTTGTTCTTGATACTGATAACAAGCAAGCAAAACAATTATATAAAGGTGCAGCACAACAAACTCAAGAAATTATTGAATCTTTAAATCCTCGTCTTCAACAAATTGAACATGAAGAGCCTCAGTACAAGTAATAACATAATACCTTTCACATAGAATATCGTCCCCATGGAAGAGTGCCCAGCTTAAATAACGATTATCATAATGCTAATTACGATTAAAGGGTCTCACCATATTGCCATCAATTTAAGAATTCAAAATTACCCCAAAACGAAAAAATGAGTTCAACTCTCATGGACACCTATGAAAAGATAAAATTTTCGTTTTTGGGGCATTTCAAAATATTAGCTTGATTGGCATAGGGTACCGCCACATACCCGTCAAGCTAAAGATGTATATTCCATGCACTTCCGTTCTTGATGCTCACATGCTTGATATTTTTATTTGTTTTTAAAGTTTGCTTTTGATTAAAAGGGAAAATACACACTATAAAAATAAAACCCCAATTTCTCTATATTAAAATTGAGAAATTGGGGTTTAGTCACGTAATAATATTTTTTATTTAAAACAAGTAACTGATTAATAATCCTGCCGATAATAAAAAGCCAAAAATCGTATTTGTCATCGCTGTTGATTTCATTGCGATGCGCATATACCCAGGATCCTTTGCACCTTTTTGGAAACTTTGAATGGCAGAGATTGGCTTTCTCAAACCTAGGAACATAACTAATGCCCAAGGGCTTATATAACCCATCAATACAATCACAGCGATCCATAAATAAGCAATGAAAAAGGCTACAGCTAATGTTACTATTGCTTTTTCTCTCCCAAGGAGGATTACTAATGTCTTTCTTCCACCTTTAATATCTTCTTCGATATCTCGGATGTTATTAGACATGTTAATTGCACCTACTAAAATTCCAATTGGAATGGAAATCAATACACTTTCAATTGTTATCGTATTCGTTTGAATAAAGAAAGCGATGAGTACAAAACATGTCCCCATTAACAATCCAGAAACTAATTCTCCAAATGGAGTGTACGCAATTGGTAATGGACCACCTGTATATAAATAGCCAACCGCCATCCCAATTAAACCAATGACGACTAACCACCAACTGCTATTCATACAAATATAAACTCCAATAATTGCTGCTACTACATACAATAAAAGCGCAACTGTTAACACATTTTTTGGTTTCAATCCGTGACGGACAATTCCACCACCGATGCCAACAGAATCAGCGGTATCTAATCCACGTTTGAAATCATAGTACTCATTAAATAAGTTCGTTGCGATTTGCAATGCTAAACACGCAACCATCATCGCAATAAATAAAAGCCAATGAATGTCTGTAACATACAGTGATGCTACTGTTCCTAAAATTACAGGAGAAAACGTCGCCGTTAATGTATGCGGGCGCGTCATCTTCCATATTAATTTAGCGGAACTAATTTCTTTTTCATTCCCCATAACTCTGTTCAATCTCCCTACCTTTTAAGTATAAATGACTAGCAGTATCTTTCTCTCTATTTCCTGCTTCACATCTATTATATCAAAAAAAGAATTGGCGATAGAACTTTCATGCTCTTGCTTGCACCATAACTTTGCATCAAAATATCGTTTTTTCTAATATGGGGTGGTACCCCATCGCCATCAAGTTAAGGGCGCTAAGAGGATATATGTGAGGGTTATTTTTAAAAATTTCTATGGCTGTACTAAATGAATACAACTATGAATTAAATTTAACGGTTCTGTTTATATATTTTTTCATTTTTGTTTTCTACGCGATGTATAATGCTTTCTCCTTCAACATCAATGTTAGGCAAAATTTTATCCAGCCATTTTGGCAAGTACCAGGCTGAATTACCCATGAGAATCATGACTGCAGGTACGATTGTCATTCTCACGATGAATGCGTCAAAGAAAACACCGAATGTAAGAGCCATGCCTATGGATTTAATGATGGTATCAGGCGCCAACATGAATCCAATAAATACAGACATCATAATTAATCCCGCTGCGACTACGACTCTCCCGCTCTCCCGCATTCCTTCTACAATAGCTCTCTTCGGATCACCTGTATGCGTATATACTTCCCGCATTTTGCTCACTAGGAACACCTCATAGTCCATGGCGAGTCCGAACAAGATGCCAATCAGAATGACAGGCAAGAAGGCTAAGATCGGACCGGCAGCCGGGAACCCAAATATATTTTGGAAATGTCCATCCTGCACGAAAAATACCACGGCTCCCAACGTAGCGCCAAGAGAAAGTAGAAACCCTAATACTGCTTTTAATGGAATGAGCAGAGATCTAAACACTAGAACTAAGAGTACATACGCAAGTCCCACAATAAGGGCAGCAAAAACTGGCAAGGCGTCACTCAGCTTTTGCACGATATCAATATTCATCGCTGCTGTGCCCGTTACCATTAGTTCAATTTCATTTTTTTTCTCGGTTTGGTTCGATTTGTCCCTGATTGCTTTTACCAAATCCTTTGTCTTTGTATCGTCAGGTCCAGTTTTTGGTGTAATAGAAATCATATAAATCTTTCCAGAAGGCCCAGGGATAGCTGGGGTCACACTTTTCACGTCAGGTAGGTTACCCAATTCTTTTGCGATGGTGTTCATAGCATTTTGCGTTTCAGCTGTTGCTTCTTCTGATTTTGCTACTACCATTAAAGAAGCATGAAATCCTTCCCCATACGCTTCCGTCAACAAATCATATGCTCTTCTTTCTGTCGTTTCTGTGGACTTTGTTGTTCCATCAGAAGGCAAGCCAAGGTTCATATGGAAAAACGGAATTGAAATCACTGCAAGCAGTCCGATTGCGAAAATCGTGACAATCAGAGGACGTCTTATGACAAATTCTCCCCATCTATTTGAACCAGCATGTTTCTTACCTGCCCCAGTCATCTTTTGCAAGAATCGATTTTGTTTAGATGGGGCAATCTTATGGCCGACAAGTCCCAAAATGGCTGGTAATATGATGACGGAAACCAACACAGCTGCAAGCACAGTAAAGGCAGCTGATACGCCCATCGCTGTCAGGAATGGAATCTTTGTAACAGACAGTCCCAAAAGACCTATAATAACAGTTAATCCTGCGAAGATTACGGCACTTCCCGCTGTTCCCGTTGCGATGGCAACAGATTCTGGAACAGAATCTCCTTGTGCAAGCTGCTGTCTAAAACGATTGATAATGAAGAGTGCATAGTCTATGCCTACTGCGAGTCCCAGCATGGCAGCTAATGATAAGGAAACTGATTGGATTTCCACATAATTGGTTCCAATCATGATTCCTAGCATTCCAATTGCTAATCCGATTATCGCAGTGAGAATCGGCAGTCCAGCTACTAGAAAAGACACAAAGGTAAATGCCAGGACTACGAAGGCAACAAGAACTCCGACAATTTCAGTCATACCTGAAGTCTCTGAGTCAGAAAACGTAACATCGCCTCCTGATAACTCCGTTTGAATGCCGGCATCCCTTGTTGTTTCAATACTATCTAAAATCTTATCTTTAGAAGCTTCTGTAACCTTTTCTGCTTTTACTTTGTACGTAACAACTGCATATCCAATTGTCTTATCTTCACTGAGGTTCTGCAGTTGCATCGGTGCTGCCACAGAATCAACAGCTGAGTCTTTTTTTATCTCTTCAAGAACTCCTGCAATTTTCTGTTGTACTTCCGCTGACTCCAAGGTTTCGTTTTTTGGTGCTTTAAATGCCACTTTTACTTGGGCACCTGCTGGTTGCATCGCTTTAAACTCTTTTTCAATTACTTTTCCTGCTTTATCTGCTGGTGTATTCGGAATACTCAGCTCGTCCTTGAAAGAGGAACCCATGTTGACTGCAAAAAGCACTAATGCAATAAGAATTGCGAGTGCGCTGAATACAACCTTCTTCCTATGATTTACTGCCCAATATCCTAACTTATACAGATGTTTTGCCAATTAAATCTCACCCTATTCTTGTCAAAAATTATTCTTCTTACGTTGTAATCTAGAAACATACAAATACCTAAATTACATATAATTCATATAATAAGATTTTAAAATACTTATTATAGATTGTATCTGAATATCCCTCCCTATTTATAGCTTACAAAATGGCGACAAATTGCCAGTAAAAAACAAAGAAAATGGTACACATTGACAGCGATAATGTCCTTTTATACAATGAAATTATCACCGCACTAACAATTGTACTTACAAGTGTAAGTATAACAGTGAATTTTCATCTTTCAAGCAATATGTGATTATTTACACTTAAAACGAACAGAATGAAGGGATGTGTTAGCTTTGAGGAAGTCAAGAGAAGACAGTATACACTCTCAAACATACATTATGGAGGCATTGAGCGCACTGTTGCATGAACATAAATTGCAAGATATAACCGTAACAGCTATTTGTAAAAAGGCTGGAGTTGCCAGAGTCACATTCTATAAATACTACCGCAACGTTTATGACGTCGTGCAAGCATCTGTGGATGAAATTGTTCAACAATTCTTGAAAGAGGTTGATAGTTTGGATCCGTATGAAAGTATGCAGCTAATTATTGAATATATCATAGAGGGATTTGTCTCTGCACAGAAGCCGTCAGGAAAGTTAATTGATTCAAATATATCTAATATGATGCTTGATTACTTGAATTACACAATGGAAAAGGTCTTTCAAGCGGATATTACACACGATCATGACATGAGCAGAATGCAAATCCTGTTTTTAGCAGGCGGTATCTTCAATATTGTTACCGATTGGATTAAAAGAGGGTCAAGGGAGTCTCCTCAGGCACTTGCTGCAAAAATATACGAGATTCTTCCATATGGGACAACAGATACAAGGAATTTGGCAAATTCCTGATACAACTATTCTACCTTTTATTACATCTTAAAAAATGGGCACCACATAAAAAGCTGTAAGTATTTCATCTAACCATAAACGACCGTTTTTGGTTAAAAGAGCAAAACTTTCTTTCATATAGTCTCGCCACACATCCATCAACTTAAGATCTCATAATACCCTCAGAACAAAAAACGTGTACATTTCGCCTGCTTTTTATTGTTTTGGGGTAACTCGTTCTTTTTAGCTTGATGGGCATGGGGTGGTACCCCTAATACCCCAGAAGAAAAAGAAGAGTTTGAACCCTTTAACGTACAGGGCGTTCCATATATCATTGTAAAAGATCCTGAAAATAACATTCAAAAATTAATTCTTGGATTCAGCACTCAATCATTAGAAGAGGCTATTTTATAATAATCATCCCAAAAAAAGAAACGAACAAAAATGTTCGTTTCTTTTTTATGGTGCTTAATGCTCAAGAAAACTTATAACCGCATAAGTATATAGAACGACTAGAGCAAAGGCACATATTCCCATAATTATAATCGCTAGTGCGCTTTTCTCTTGTCTAAACCCTAAAATTCCAAGAATAAATGCACTCAACATTGTTACCTTAAGCATTGTAGAAAGGTTGGGAATTGAATATCCACTCAACCAGGTAGAGAAACTTACAATTACAGAAAAAGAGAACAAAGTTAGAACAATAGATAATATATTAATGTGCTTCCCATACTTCAGTTGCATTTCGCTACCCCCTTTTCTTTTCATTAGTGAATAATAGGTAGGTGGCTATATTTTTATTTTATTCTAAATTTTCTTTAAAATAAACAACAAAAAGAAGAGGTTGTCCCAAAAGTCGCTGAATAGTTACTTTTAGGCAACCTCTTTTCTTTATTTTTTACTTTCCTCTAGTTTAGAGATACTTGTTTCTTTTTCAGGTAACGTATCAAAAAAATCCGTTGCTCAAATGCGAACAACGGACCTTCTTTATTTGAACCAATTTAAAACATCCTCGGTAATCTCTTCTGGCCTATCCCAATGCATTAGGTGCCCTGTATCTCTATAAAGCTTAGTCGTAATATCAATATGCTTCCTAAATTCCGCAATTTGCAATTCCCTTATTTCTAAATAATTATGTGGAAGATCACAATACAATAATAAAATATCATTTTTAATTTTATGCGATTTCAATGTTTTATACACCGTATATTGAAACTTAATTACACCTCTAGCCGTATCGCCAGTAGCATGCCATTTCTCTTTATTATCTTCTTCTCGCATTAAATCGTAAACCGCGCGTTCTATTAATGGTGACCACCTGCTGTAAACCATTTTTTCTGATTGGATGAATGCTTCTTTACTGTCAAAAATATATTCATCAAAATCTTTTTCGTAATGGGTGATTTCTTCTTCTAATGATCGCGGTGGACACTCTCCTTCTTTCGCACCTTTATATAGCTTCGCAAAATAATCTGCATTCATTTTGCCATGATGATAACCACCATCTAACAATACCATTTTATTCATTTTTTCTGGACATTTTGCTGCATAGTGAAGTGCAACGCTTGCTCCCCATGAATGTGCTACTATATGAAATGTTTCTTTTCCTATCCCCTCAAGTAACGCTACTACCCAATTTGTTAAATGGGATGCACCGTAATCTTCATCCTTCCCAAAACTTGGTGTTTTCCCATGTCCCGGTAGATCAAACGATACAATATGATATTTATCTTTTAAAAGCTGCGCTATTTCGATAAAACTTAATTTTGTACTTCCTAAACCATGAAAACAAATGATTTGAGGATTACTTTTATCTCCCCATTCACAAACACTTGCTTCATATTCGCCAAATTCTACAAAAAAGTGATTCATTTTTAATCTCCTCTAATTATTAGATGTAAATTAGTTTGAATGCAAAATTGTTTTTTCAGAATAAGTAAATTCTACAAATGTATCCAAATCCCTTTTTCGTAAATAATTTTTATAGAATACGAGAGTTAGAAAGCACCAAATGCTTATCATTTCAGTTAATGGTTAGACTACATCTTCACGCCTATGAAATTAATATAGTTTAATAATTGTACTATACGTCTATCGTAAGTGTGATTTTTCAAAGTTTTATCCAGTCCATTTTTTGCTATTTGTTTTCTTTCTTGTACATGTTCCAAATAATACTCCGCTTTTTGTATAAACTCCCGTGCACTATTAAAAGTTTCTATTTCAACACCTGGTATGTAATGCTTTGCTACATCTGGGCGTATATCAGTTAATTGAAAAGAACCTACGGCATTAATTTCAAACGTCCTATTATTTACTGAATAGGCTTGGATGTTTGCAGCATTACAATTCAATTCCTGATCATTTGGTGAACGGTGTAAATTTATATTGATTTTAGTTGATACGTAAAATTGTAACGCATCTTCATACTTTGCAAGTGGCAAAAGTTGTATTTTATCCTTTAACCTTTCGTAATTCTTTAACTTCTCCCAACCGAATCCCACAATTTTTATGTTTTTTTCTGCTAAATACTCTGAAATAGAATCAACAAAGGTAAGTCTATTTTCAAATGCTGTGCCTATAAAACTAAGATCGTACTTATATGTATCTTCTTTCTGAGAAGGTTTAAACACATCTTGATTTGCTGCTAACGGAAGATGAAACACATTATTACATCCTAACGCTCTATAAAACTTGATACAATTTAAATCTTGCGTAAATATGTAATCATAATACGGAACAAGATTTTGTGTTACATCCGTATAATAAGGATCATCTGTCAGCCAAAGTCCAGTAGTAAAACCTGCACTCTTTATTACTGGCATGACACTAATAATACCCTCGTTTAAACCACCGAGTACCAAAATAAAATCCGGTTTCATTTTTAATGCGGTTTCTATCGCTCGTTCTGGGTTCACCATAATTGTATTACTGTTTACTTTTTGTAAACTATTCAAAATTGCTGCTTCGATCATTGGATAATAAAAAGGAATTCCTGATTGAATAAATAAAATTTTCTTAGGCGTATTGTCTTTCATGTCATCCCCCCTATTTCTACATAATCAAAGTGCACGAAAATTAGCAGTCTTTATTCATTTTATGACATCTTACTTTACATGTATAAGCAACGTTTATGTCCATTATGTTGCACTTCCCTCATTTTAGAAGCTGTCACGAAAGGAATAAAATCAGGTTATATTCAGCCCAATTATTAAACATAGAGAATGAATACATAAAAAAAAAAGAGCCTGCTCGTATAAGTTGGCTCTTTCTCTTTTACAATATCTAATACGCTATACAGCAAAAAAACTATGATTACGGTCAAATTACTTCCAAACAACACCTCGCCGCTCATATTCCATTCTATATTCAACAGCAGCTGCGATTTTAGGACTTGCGAACTTTTCCGTAATCCAAAGAGCTAAATCAAGTCCTGAAGTAACTCCTCTTGCGGTAATAACATTCCCTTGATCTACAATTCTGTAAGGAAGCAGTTCTGCTCCATATTCACTCATTTCACTCTGTGCCAAATGATGTGTTGTTGCCTTTTTATCACTCAATATACCGGATGCAGCTAGTAACATACCTCCAGTACAAACTCCCGCAACAATCGTTCCTTCGTTGTGCATCTCTCTAATTATTTTAGTCAAAGTACCAAGCTCAGCTTCCTTTCGCGCCCCATGTTCAGCTTTATGATTCCAGCCACCACCAGGCACAATTAATAAATCTGGACGATTATCCATTCGTAAAAAATCATGTAGTTTGATCGTAACTCCGAACGAAGTAGTAACTTCTTGTTTTCGTTCACTTGATACGAGTTCAACCGTAAATGGAGCCCCTTCTTCTATCGCTCTTTTCAGTACTTCAAAAGGTGCAAAGGAGACAAGTTCTCCGAAACCGTCAAACAATACAATTTGTATTTTCATTTTTTGAACACCTCATATGCTTTCTTTTTCGCATCCAAAATTAAGAGAATAAATGTTATCTACAAATTAACAATGAAGATTGTCTTTCTCCTCTCACTCTATAAACTTCCAAATGTTTTTCCAATTCCCTCTCATCACTTATTACAAGTAGCGTTTTCTTCACAAAGGTTCCAATTTAAACTACCGGATAACCATAATAATGAAGAAAGCCTTTTATAATCATTTGATGTTAAAATATTATGGGCCTTATACCCTTCTAAAAATGCTCTAGCAACTTTCGAACATACTTCATGCGACTTTATTCCTTCTGTCCGGGAATACCATTTTATTAAAAAAGCTAAACCTTCAATACGATCTACATATTCAATCGATTCAAAATCTACAATCCCTTTTACACATTGATTTGAATCCCATATGACATTTAAAGGATTTAAATCAGTTTGTACAATAAACTCCAAATCACTCGTATGTGCGCATTCTATATGATACTTAGCTAAATCCATATATCTCTGCAATTCCTTGCGTGTACCACCTTTATTTTCTAATAATCTTATAAACTCACCATATCCATCTAAATGAGATTTCTTTTGAAAAATCGGGCTTTGAAACGTACTAGAAATATCATGTATCTTTCTTGCTTCCTTTCCAAAGACTTCTGCCATCATTTCTGTACAATAAGTGACATGTTCCCCTTCCATCCAAGTAGACAATACAAACCGGTACTGTTCCTCATTCCAAGTGAGTAATGTAAAGGACTCTCCCGCCCTATTCTCCTTAATCTGCATAAATGGAATTCCATGCTCTCGTAAATAATACGTAAACCGTACTTGCTCTTTCAATTGTTCATTTGATAACGTCCCAAAGGCCGGATTGATTGTTCGAGCACGATTTATAAACCGTGCGGAATACTGGTCTCCATTTACGACGATTTTATAATGCAAATCGGTATTCCAACTGTTCTTATGTAATTCTTCTTCCACTACTAATGTATGGATTTCTTTAAAATAATTTATTAATATGTCTTTTATTATGTGTTTCATCATTTTTTCCTTTCATGTGAAAACCCTCGATGATAGGTTTGTAACATACACTTAATTCACTCAAAAGGAAAATAATATCCTACATAATTAAACACATTTGAAAAACCTACATTTTCTACAACCGCGACAGAAGGCTTGTTCAAATCCATGCAGTCCCAATATGGAATAATATTATTCTCCAAACACTCTTTTACGAAACTATGAGCTATCCTTTGAGCTAATTTTCTACCTTGGTGACCTTCTATCGTTTCAATATCTATACAGTGTATATTTTCAAAAACGAACCCTGAAAAACATACACTTACAATCATGTTGTCAAAAACTATACAATAACCAATTCCCTCATTAAAAAATCCATCAGGTGAGGACCAAAACTCTAAAATTTTTGATTGTAAAAAATTCAATATTCTTCAATACGTGCCCTTTATTTTCATAGAGAGCTTTACTCATTTTTAGTACTGTATATCCTTGTTCAATTTTAGGTTCACGATTACCCTCATAATTCTCTTCTTTTAGCGTATACACTCTTTGATTCCAACTCTTTAAATTACGATGTTGAAATATTTTTTCGATTGCTTTATTCCACTTTAAATGATTACCGATTGCTTCAAAGCAATTTAGTCCAGCCTTTCTTGCCTCAGGTTCTATCACATTATCAATAAAACTATTCATTTCATTATTAAACTTTTGATTTTCTGCACTTCCTATAAAAAAGAAGCCATCGTTATTCCCTAACCAAATAAGTCCTGAATTAGGAGAATAGATGTTATCTACAAATATACGACCAGGATTCACCCCTGCAATTACAGCCTTTACCTCCAATTGCCCTTTTTCATTTACTAAACTATTACATTTATAAAAATCAGTCTTGTTTAATTCAGAAATCATATGTTATCCCCCCTGAAACTGCTCTATTCTAACTTTACCACCATGACAGAATATTCTTTATTCGTTTTAATAATTGTTTTAAACCAAAGAAGTAGATAATAAAAAAGAGCCAATCTCCTATACGTTAGAAGATTGGCTCTTTCCTTTATTTACTCCCCTGTTTCAGAAAATCGTTTTATACGTTCTCCAATTT
This sequence comes from Bacillus sp. EE-W1, assembly GCF_009760835.1. Lineage (NCBI taxonomy): Bacteria > Bacillati > Bacillota > Bacilli > Caryophanales > Bacillaceae > Bacillus > Bacillus sp. EE-W1. The sequence goes on from NZ_WIPE01000069.1 coordinate 41,121, forward strand.
CATCACGAACACGTTGAAATTCAGACCACTCTTTTCCTGCTGGATCGTCAAATCCCCAGTGAACACGATTTACGTGCGGAGGTGTCGAAGGACAAACAGAATCTGCATGACTACAAAGGGTAACAACTAAATCAGCGTTATTTAAAATATTTGAATCGATTATATCCGATGTTTGATTCGTTATATCAATATTTACTTCGTTCATTGCTTTAATAGCATTTGGATTTACTCCGTGTGCTTCAATTCCTGCAGAATATACATTCCACTTATCACCTAAATATTGTTTGCCCCATGCTTCTGCCATTTGGCTTCGGCATGAATTTCCTGTGCATAAGAAATAAATTGTCTTTTTGTTTTCCATGTTGTTTTCCGCCTTTGTTTTTAAATTATACTGGTTGATCATTAAAATATTTACGCTTAAACCAAAAAGCGACGTTTACAAGTGCAATCATTACAGGTACTTCCACTAACGGTCCGATAACAGCTGCAAATGCTGCACCCGAATGAATACCAAACACACCAACTGCTACAGCAATTGCTAACTCAAAGTTATTACTACCTGCTGTAAATGCTAACGTTGTTGTCACCGGATAGTTTGCACCAATTTTTCTTCCCATAAAGAAAGAAACAAAAAACATTACAATAAAATAGATTAATAACGGAATTGCTATTCTTACTACATCTAATGGTACGCTAACAATCATCTCCCCTTTTAAAGAGAACATAACGATGATTGTAAATAGTAGTGCCAGCAATGTAAGTGGACTAATCTTCGGTATAAACACCTTTTCATACCATTCTCTTCCTTTTAACTTAACGAGTACAAAACGTGTTAACATACCTGCTATAAAAGGAATTCCTAAGTAGATAAATACTGATTTCGCTACTTCTACCATTGTAATATCGACAATAGCCCCTTCAATTCCTAACCATTCTGGAATGACTGTTACAAACACGTATGCATAAACGGAGAAGAATAACATTTGGAATACTGAGTTAAAAGCCACTAAACCTGCTGCATACTCTTTATCTCCATCAGCAAGATCGTTCCAAACAATTACCATTGCAATACAACGTGCTAAACCAATCATAATGAGCCCGACCATGTATTCTGGCTTATCAGGAAGAAAAATAATTGCTAAAACAAACATAAGTACAGGTCCGATAATCCAGTTTTGTACTAAAGATAAAACCAATACTTTTACATCTTTAAATACTCGGCCCATTTCCTCGTAACGAACTTTCGCTAATGGTGGATACATCATGACAATTAAACCGACAGCGAGCGGGATGGACGTTGTTCCAACTTGTAATGTATTCAGTCCTTCTACTACACTAGGAAACACAAACCCTAAACCAATCCCAACAGCCATAGCTAGAAAAATCCATAGTGTTAAATATCGATCTAGAAAAGATAAACGTTTCATTTTATTTTCCATCTCCTATTAACAACAAGAATTTTTTTCTACTACGTTAGAAGTCGTGCAACAAGATGAATCTTCAATTTTATGAACATCACTATGTGCTTTTGTATAAAAGAATTCCCACTCGTTCCCATCAGGATCTGTTACCCAAAACTTATCTTGAACTGCATAGCAACAAGTCGTATCCATCTCATCACGCGCAAAGAAACCTTCTTTTTCTAACCTTTCTTTATGTAATGTAATTTCTTCAGCTGTATCCACTTGGAAACCGAAATGATTTACCTGATTTCCCTTCACTTCATCTCTTACATTCAGTGTGAAATTAAGTCCTGGCACCTCTAATAAAAATTTTGCATAATCCACTTTCACCTTAACTGGTGACACACCAAATACCTTTTCGTAGAATTCGATAGACTTCTCTAAATCCGTAACATTTATACCAACGTGAACATATCTCATAGCTAATTCCTCCTCTTTATATTTCATTAATCAATTTTTTTTGATTAATGGTGCAAAATTTTAACAGCAACTACCTTTGCCTGTTTTTCTAAAGATACAGCACAATTCTTCTGATAATAAATTATTTACTTCCGCATCATTTAAATCATAATAACTCCACGTACCTTTTGTTTCTTTTACAATTAAACCTGCATCTAATAAAATCTTTAAATGATATGACAACTTAGATTGCGTCATTTCAAAAATCTCTGTTAAATCACATACACAAGTCTGGCCTCGCTGGCAAAGTTCATACATGATTTCTAGACGCTTCTGATCCGCCAACGCTTTAAACTTTTTCTCATAGAGCTGAAAATCTTGTGCCACTGTAGTTCACTCTCCCTTCATCAATTTTTTTTGATATTTATAGTATATACGCAGATGAGTTCTATATGCAACTAATTCATCAAGTTTTTTTGATTTATCAAAAAAACTTCCTCTTCAAAATCTATACTTGAATACTTTTTCTTGCTCAATATAAAATAGCTTTCTTACAAATTAATACGATAATTTAATATTAACATGGTGCAGTTTCAGGGGTAAGTTATCAGAAGACATATGAAGTAAGCACTCTACAAATGATAATATATTAAATCTCGTTAAAACAAAAAGATATGTCCTAGTAGTATACCTAGGACATCCCCTTCATTTTATAATTTCTAGATTCTATACATCACTAACAATTGAATATACCTTCTGTCTAAAACATAGTATTATCATTAGCTGCCTCATTTGGAATCTCTTGAATTACATCCCAATGTTCAACAATCTTACCATTCTTTATACGAAATATATCGACTATAGCAACTCCCTTATCTTGAGAATTAGTACGAGAATGTACATGAAGAGCAACTGTATCTCCTTCTACTACTACTCGTTTAATCTCTGCAGAAGAATTAGGATTTTTAACAAAGTCCTCCTTAAAGAAATCCATGAAGGCTTTTCGTCCGTCAGAAACAAAAGGATTATGTTGCTTATAATCTTCACTTACATATTTAGGGATAATATCGATATCATGTTTGTTAAAAACTTCATTATAGAAATCAACTACCATCTTTTTATTCTTTTCATTTTCTGTCGCTTCTTTCGATACCGATGCAACATTCTCACTCTTTATTGAGTGACCTTTGGTATTACCAGTTGAAGCTTGAAATATCAAAGTCGACACAATTCCTAAAATAAACACAGAAATAATTATTACTATTAAATTTTTCTCTAATTTCATTTATGCCTACCTCTTCTAATCGTATAAGTTATCTTCCATAACACGCTTGAGAAGTAGAAACCTTCCCAAAAATGTAATGTGAGGGGGAATGTTAGGAAATTACACTCCCCCTTATACAAGGCATGTTAGAAACTAATAACTCTAACTTAATACCTCATTAACAGTTGCACTGTCCACAATTTGAATAAACTTCTTAACCTTATCGTTCTCATCAAACTCATAAAGATGACAGAAATCTGCTATGAATGATTTCCCTGTTACTTTATATGTTCCACTATATTTTCCATACACGATAACAGTATTGTTATTAAAAGCATAAATTTCATCTTTAGCGTTATAGTTATCCCATTCCGTGCCAAGACGTTCATGTACATTTTTCACTACTGCATCAGGACCTGTATAAGTGCCCGCATATGGAAACCCAGCAGCTTCTGTCCAAGATACATTTTCACTTAAATACGTTTTGAAAGCATCCATTTTCCCCTCGCCAGTTAACACATACGTTTCATGTAATAGTTTTTGATATTTATTCATAGCATTAACCCCAAGGCATTTCTTTTGTTACAACTTTTGCACTTAATTCTAATACACCTTTATTTGCATAGTCTGGATATGCTGCTTCAAGTTTCGCTACAAAATCTTTTGAAGTTTTACTTTCCTCAGAAGCTTGAACCGCAGTTCTTAGGTAATCCATAGTTGCAATAATCGCTTGATTATCTAAGGATTTTTCAATTGATCCATGGCTAGGTACAATTATGTCAGCATTTAATGCTTGTAATACTTTCAAGTTCTCAATCCATGCCTCCATAGCCGCTTTTGAGCTAGTATCCGCTAAGAATACATGTATTTCGTTAAATACATCAATACCACCAATTAATACTTTTAGCTCTTTATTAAATAAGCTAGTTCTGTAATGATCTAAGCCTACTAGTTCAAATGTTAACCCCTGAAAATCAATTGTTTTTTCTTTAAACACTTGAGGTAATACTACGTTGCTTGGTGCGTTTTCTCCTAGGGCACCTTTCCAAACTTTTAATTTACCTAAGACAGAATGAACAATATGTTCAACAGTAGACTCTGTAGCATACGCTATAGCTTCTGGGTAAGCAGCCTTAATAATTTCTAATCCAAAGTAGTAATCAGGATCCCCATGAATAATAAAGATTTTATCTAAAGATAAGTCGTTTTTTTTCAGATACTCAACAATTTCTTTCGAATCAGATTGAGTAAATTTTGAGTTTATTAAAAATGCATGTCCCGCTTTCTCAACTAAGGTTGCAGTGACCATAAAACTTTTTTCGTCTGAACTAAACACCGTCAATTTCACATCTTTTTGATTTGTATCAATTGTTTTAAACATAGAATGTTATTCTCCTTTTGTTAAAGTTATTTACTAGTTAACATATTTTTATCTTGTTCCGACAGAAGCTCCCTCTTCAATTTACCTGAAAGTGTGATAGCACCAGCAAATAGGCGAGAGATGAATGTCGGTTGGCGTAAGCTAACATGTTTGCTACTATAGCTGATAGTAAAATTAAATTTGGACTCTTTTTAAAAATAAATTGAAACCGACTGTTATAAAAAGGTTTAAGTCCATCCAATTCTAGTCTTTTTTAAAACGTTAAATGTTATATACTGTAACTTAAAATTCATTAATATAAATTTTTAAAACGCGCTTCAATTTTATCTGGCGTCATTACCCCACCACCAATAGGGATAATTTGATTATCCTTTTGTAAAAGTAATGAAGGATAACTATTAACACCAAGCTGTCGCACTTTGCTGAAATCGTTTTGGACATCTATTATTGTTTCTTGAGCGTTTAAACGTTCTAGTACTTGTTCAGGGTCCAAACCATGCTCGATTGCAATCTTACGATATGTTTCAGGATCACTCAGACTTTGTCCCTCATAATAAAACGCTTTTTGCATAGCCGCAGTGAATTCTAACAAACGGTCTGGTGCTAATGAGCGTAAAGCTGAAAAGCCAATTGCAGCATCTTTCGAATTCATTTTAAAAGTCCCTTCTTCCACCAATTTTTGATATGAAGGACCAAATTCTGCACCTGTAATTTGATTAATTCTTTTATTCCCCTCTTCTATATATGAGAAATTTTTTATTGGTAAATCATCTAAAAATAATCCTCCACATAAAACCGTTAACGGCATTTCAGTGTGTTCTTTGTAAAATCCTTTAATACTTTCTGAAAATCCATAGCACCATCCACAATATGCGTCCCATACGTATATAAGATTATCTTGTTTCGTCTTCATTTAAATCCCCTACCTTTATTTTTATTAACCAGTCCAGCTATCACTTAAAATTCTCAGCTAACTTTTTGGTTTATATAAGTACATCTTTTTTATATCTTGTTCTTTTTTGAGTTACCTTACTATATTTTTCAAAACTAACCTTTCCCAAAAAGATTAGATAAGATTTCTAATGAAAGATAGCGCTGCACATCATTGCTCCAAAATAGAAGATACTAAAATTCGGAATATATCTTGATTTAAATATGTTAGTAACTTTCTACACCGGGCGATAACATGTGGACTACCATCCTTAATTAAATATATAAACCTTATTTTCACTTTAAATATCCATGAGTTGTAACTAACTCAATTACAACCTTATGTAACCATATTAGTTACAACTATAGTAGAAGTCAATTCTTTTTTAACAAAAACAATAAATTTCTACCCTAACGCTTTTAGAATTCTATTATTAAAAACTGGCTTCTTGTTCTTAAATTTGTTAAAGAGCTTAGTAATTCCCTAAAAACATCACTAGTAAATATGGAACAACAAATTCAAGATAATTTACAAAACAAATAATATAAGTACCTCTTTCATGGCTTACCGACAGAGTACCAGTTCTAGTACATGTTTTTTTTCAAAGCATTACATTTTGTTTTTACCTTTAATAGAAACTACCTGATTAACTAAAACAGGAACTGTCCCACCATGACTTATAATTTTTTATCCCTGTACATTGTGCGGGAATTTTTTTCATAAAGAAAAGACACCCTAAAGTGCCTTCTTTCAATGTGAACCATCACAATTTCAATAGTAAGTATTGGACTCTCATCCAAATATACTTTTACCATGTTAAATTGTTTGATTCATTGAGGAATAGGGTTCAAATTTGGGTTAGCATCACATCGCTAACATACTAAGGTTTTATGCTACCCAAAAACAATGATTTTTACTCTGGGGATCTCAATTTTATTATTTGGGGATTTATGCTTTTCTTAGCTTGATAGCGATGTGGTAGGGCCCTATATTTGACTCTTTTTCTACACCTAGATATTCTAGAGTTCGTTCTAACATAAGTGCTGCCTGTTGACGTGTGAGTGTGCCATATGGCGTAAACTTAGTAGCTGAAACACCTCGGATAATTCCTGTATCGTATAGGGCTTGTACATCATAATACCGGCTGCGAACGTATTTACATCAAGAAGATTAATGGAGCAAATGATGATTGCCCTAAATTGGTTTGATAGCTGTTTTTGCAGAGTTTGAGCGTGATATTATTCTTTGAAATTCTCTTCTTAAAGATAATACGTAAATACAAACAAAACCAGCAAAACAACGTTCCTATGTCGTACTGGTTTTGTTGAAGTCCATTTTGAATTGTAGCTAGTTCAACGTAATTGCAAATTCTGAGTTCGGTGCCCCAGCAATTACAACCGTTCCATTCTTCGGCAGTTTTACTTTGTTATTGCCGCTCACGATGGTAAAGTTGACACATACTCCATTCTCATCATATACCGCGAACGCACCCTTCGATGGCAATGTCACGGTCATCCTTTTTCCTGCTGCCGCTTGCGGAATCGTAAACCATTTAGCATGCCCATTTGCTTGCAGAGTAACTTTGGATGATTGGCCAGCATCAAGTGGTTTTACGTTGTTTCCACTTACATATAACAACCCGGCCATTTCCATATATTCATTGCCGCCTTCTGTATAGAAATGCGTTTCCGTCGTATCACGGCCATTCATCACGGGGATCTGGAGCTGATGCGCCGCGGTGTTCGGACCTGTAATTTTTCTGCCCTCCCAATAGCCCGCCAGGCCTTCCTTACGAATAATTTGTGTGGTAATAAGTTTCGGTTGTACGAGATATTCAATAGAACTAAATTTCTCATTCACGAGATAGAACTTGACACCTTCCCGCTTCGCCCATACGGCAGCGGTTTTCTTCGATAGCACATTGTCTTCTAGTTTCTCGGCTAAATAGTGAGTCATCGCACCTTGCCCTAAGTCTGGTGTCGATTTATATGTGCTCTCCCTCAAATAAGTTCTTCCATTCTTCTCGGTGACAAAGTTGAGCTTAGAAGTACCCTTCTCATTAATAAAGCTTCCATCCACAGTATATACATATTTTTCTTCTCGATTAGATGGTAAGAACAGTTCTCCATTCTTCGTAATTTCAATTTTGAAATGAGTTTCGCTATTGCCATAAAAGCCCGCTTTCTTTGCCACGTCTTGAGGCATCTTGACCTTGATCGGCTTGCCAAAAGATTTGTTCGGCTTGATGTTCTTAATTGTCCCCTTCTCTTTAAGCACGGCGAGCAGCAATTCAGTTGCCAGCAGTTGATTTGTAGAGCTTCGTCCACCGGATGACAACACAGCCGCTGCCATTTTCTGTTCCGGAAGCACGACCAGTATAGCATGTTGCAGTGCCGTGTCGCCGCCCTTAGCCAAGCCTTTTATCCCATATTCACTGAATGGGTATAGTTTCACACTATCCCAGCCAAGACCATAGTTAAAAATATTATCTCCATCCCCCGGCCACATTCCTTTTTTATATTCCTCTTGCTCCATCGCCTTAACTACCTTATCAGAGAGGATCCCTTTTCCCTGTCCCATAAATAATTGTGAGAATCGTACCATATCTTCTGCCGTGGAAGAGACCCCTCCCGTACCAATCACATTCACCGATTCAATTGGAAGCTGCCCTTGGTACGCCGGAAAATAAAGTCCAGCCCGCTTTTCGTCTCTCCATTTGTCCTGCGGCGTTTTTGTATGATTCATCTTTAAGGGTTCTGTAAACCGTTGCTGTAGAAATTCGGTAAAGCTCATACCGCTGACTCTTTCCACCAAAATTTCGGCCAGCGTAAAACCATCGTTGCAGTATACCGAGAACGCGCCAGGGTCTGCTTTCAGGCTCTGGTTGGACAATTGCTGCAACAAGAAATCATGGGAATAGGTATCATTATCGTTAAATAAAAATGCATTACTTAACGTGGAACCTTGCAAGCCGGAGGAGTGATTCAACAACATACGCGGGGTAATGCGTTTGTACCGCCCATCTTTCATCTTAAAATCAGGAACATAGTTAACCACAGGAGCATCCAAATCGACTTTTCCTTCGTCGACCAATTTCATTACAGCCGCTGTTGCATACATTTTACTGACTGAACCAATCCCGTATAGAGTATCTTTGGTTAGTGGCTGTTCCCCTTCCATATCGTTCTTTCCAGCCTGCCCCGACAAAGTAAGCTTGCCATTATCAATTAGCGCATACTGCACGCTAGTCGTCCCATGGGACTTCGTGAGTAGCGCAGCCTTCTCTGCTGCAATCTTCTTCAGCTCTTGGCTAGCTACTTCTACGTTAGATACAACTGTAGTCTTACTATCAGAAAATGCTTTCGCCCCTGTTGGTAGAATCATAGTTAGCGCTAATGTAGCGGCTAATACACCAGTTAGTTTATTTTTCATGAGGGAATTGCCTCCTTAGATAAGTGATCAATTTCATCATTTGTTTGTTTAACTATGAAAATATGATAAAATTTATCCGTTCTTCCTTTTGGCCTACTTGCTAAATTCAGCAAGTAAAATATTTTTAAAAGGATCAGGACTATCAGCATTAAGGCTGTTCAAATTGACAGCTAATGTATGCTTGCCTCCAAGTGTACCTCCAGCAAAAGTAACAAACCCTGGAATGCTACCTCCGTGTCCCCATATTGAGACACCGTTTGGAAGCTTAGTTTCATAGATTCCAAGACCATATCTGCCAAGTGCAGCTTCTCCTGTTGGAACTGTAGTAAGCATTTGTTTTAGTTGCTGTTCTTTTATTAATTTACCTCCAAGTAAGTAAGAGAAGAATTTGTTTAAATCATCAGCAGTAGAAATCATATCTCCAGCCGAGCTCCCCATACTTGGGTTATAATACGTAACATCTTTTGGCTCACTTGCTCCGTCTAGTTGGATATATCCACGGGCATGCTTGGTTCCTGGAATCACGCTTGAATTGCCAGGTAAGAATGTATTCGATAATTCAAGCGGTTCAATTATCCGATTTTCAATCTCTTCCGCATAGCTGTTCCCGGTTACTGTTTCAATAAGGATCCCTAGTAATACGTATCCTGTATTTGAATAAGACCAGCTCTTTCCTGGAGCAAAATCTGGGGGCATCGAAATCCCCATCTTTACTAATTCTTCAGCCCTATACGATTTTTTTGTATCCATAAGATTAAAACTTTTTGACCTTGTGTATTCAGCGATACCACTTGTGTGGTTCAATACTTGCCGGATAGTAATTTGTTTAT
>NZ_WIPE01000069.1:50830-52161 GCF_009760835.1 Bacillus sp. EE-W1
GAATGACACCAGGCAACCATTTTTCAATAGAGTCGTCTAGATTCAAGCGGTTCTCTTCGGCTAATTGAAGTACAACTGTTGCCGTGAACGTCTTCGTCACGCTACCAATGCGAAAGCGAAAATCTGTTTTCATTGGTTTCTTGCTGCTCAGATTCGCTACCCCAGCGGCATAACTCCATGTTTTTCCACCCTCAGAAGTTTTAGCAAGTATCCCCGGGAATCCAAGTTGCAATGTATCCCGCACTGCTTGCTTGACAGAATTACGATCTCGTTGAGTACTTGTTTGTACCGAACTAGATACACTTTGAGTAGGTTCTGCTTTTACAATTAAGGTTGGCGTTGTGTATAACAGAGAACTTCCAGCTATTAAAAGGGCCAGACTTGCACATGTAATTTGACTACATGTTTTCATAGGGCATCCCTCTCCTCTATTCATATTGTATAGGTGGTTTCTTGCTATTTCGTATTAACCACACAGCTACCATCTCCACCAATGAAAAAAGGTCAACATTGAATTCGTAATCATCTTCATATTTATTATTTTTACAAACGCCATTCTGTCCTGGGTAAATCCCTCTTTTTCCACATATATGTTAACCACATAAATTACTTCTTTTCCTTGAAACAGTCTTGTTACTGGTCTGTTTTTCATATATAAGTCATATCTGTTCCGCCTTTCACGCTTCTTTATATTTTTATCATACACAATGAAAATTTCTTTTTTCTTACCCATTTCTTACAAATTACTTACTTTCAAAATCGCTTTTATAATAGGATAGAAGGAGCATCTGTGCCGTAAAGTTCGGTAAATATATTAATCAAAAAGAAACACAGTTTTTTTACTTCTGTGTTTCTTTTTACCATCCTTTTAAATATTAAGAGTCGATTTACCCTTAACAGGATGAATTCTGGCTCTTTTCTAATGTAATTTTTTTCTTGCAATACAACACAAATGACATTGTGCTGCATGAAACACTCCTAACGTTGTTAAAATCACTTGTTTTTAAGTCAAAATTTATTTAACTTAGGGCGGATACTCCACATCCATCAGCTTAAGAAAAATAAACGCCCTCAAAACGAAAAAATAAGCTACCTTCTCAAAGTAACTACCTGTAGAAAAAGAAAAAGAAAATGTTCATTTAGGAGATATATTAAAACCTTAGCTTGATAGTAATGTGGTGCTACCCCACATCCATCAACTTAAGGAGAATAAACGCCACCAAAACAAAAAAAGCCCCAAATTTTTCTCGAAAATAAGGTGGGGCTTTTGAACCAGAAAAGTATATTTTTAACTATGAAAACTACAGTAAATTTTTCCTTTTTTCCTACTC
>NZ_WIPE01000069.1:52171-52644 GCF_009760835.1 Bacillus sp. EE-W1
ATTCAGCAAGTAAAATATTTTTAAAAGGATTAGGACTGTCAGTTCTACCCAAACTATTCCAATTGACAACTAACGTATGCTTGCCTCCAAGTGTACCTCCAACAAGAGTAGTAAACCCTAGAATGCCACCTGTGTGTCCCCATATCGAGACACCGCTTGGAAGCTTAGTTTCATAGATTCCAAGACCATATCCATCGATTCCTTCTCTTCCTGTAGGAACTGTAGTAAGCATTTGTTTTAGTTGTTGTTCTTTCAGTAATTTACCACCGAGCAAGTAAGAGAAGAATTTGTTTAAGTCGTCAGCAGTAGAAATCATATCTCCAGCAGAGCTACCTGCACTTGGGTTATAATAAGTAACGTCTTTTAGCTCACTTGCTCCGTCTGGTTGGTCATATCCACGGGCATGGTTAGTGCCTGGAATAACGCTTGAATTGCCAGGTAGGAATGTATTCGACAATTCAAGTGGTTCAATA
>NZ_WIPE01000069.1:52654-61968 GCF_009760835.1 Bacillus sp. EE-W1
CGTATCCTGTGTTTGAATAAGACCAGCCCTCTCCTGGGTCAAAGTCTGGGGGCAAAGAAATCCCCATCTTCACTAACTCTTTAGCCGTATACGATTTTTTTGTATCCGTAAAATCAGCGTCTTTTGACCTTGAGTATTCAGCGATACCACTTGTATGGTTCAATATATGCCGGATAGTAATCTTGTTACCATCATATCCATTTCCTTGAATGACACCAGGCAACCATTTTTCGATGGAGTCGTCTAGATTCAGGCGTTTCTCTCCAGCTAATTGAAGTACAACTGTTGCGGTGAACGTCTTCGTCACACTGCCAATGCGAAAGCGAAAATCTGTTTTCATTGGTTTCTTGGTTCTCAGATCCGCTATCCCAGCGGCATAACCCCACGTTTTTCCACCCTCAGAAGTTTTAGCAAGTATCCCCGGGTATCCAAGTTGCAATGTATCCCGCATTGCTTGCTTGACGGAAGTACGATCTCGTTGAGTATTTGTTTGTAACGAACTAGATACATTTTGAGTGGGCTCTGCTTTTACAATTGAGGTTGGTGTTGTATATAACAGGGAACTTCCAGCTATTAAAATGGCCAGACTTGCACATGTAATTTGACTACGTATTTTCATAAGGCATTCCTCTTCTCGATTCATATTATATCAGTGTTTGCTTACTGTTCCTTACTTCTTGACAAGACTTAGGGAAAGGCCCTCACGCATATAGATTAAAGCCCCAGTACAAAGGTATCTATCAATACCAACAATTTGAGCCATTTAAATCTCCATCCCTCCTATAACAAAATCATTCAAAGGTATGAAAGCATATTATGTACCCTTAGTTATTGTTAGGATTAACACAACATGAGACATAACCCCAACCCATATTTTACTTTATTTATCCATAATATGTATTGAGAAAGAATGTAAATTCGAATCCTTTCCGTCCCCTAACTATTGATCGTTTTTTTCATCTATTATAATTAATTATTTAGAATTTCATAATAAAAAACTGTAAAAAAAAATAACGAGTCCCTTAACGTACAGGAAGCGGTTGAAAAATATGTCTAAACGTACAATTTTCTTTTTTTTTGATATGGTGACCCCATCGCAATCAAGCTAAGGTTTTGAAGTACCCACTAAATGAACTCTTTCTTTCTCTACAGGTAGTTACTTTGAGAAGGTAGCTCATTTTTTTGTTTTTGGAATGTTTACTTTTCTTAAGTTGATGGATGTGTGGTCGAACCCCTATGCATTTCATCAATCATTCCCTTGACTCTCCATTTATAGTACTGTATAGTACTAATATGAAAAAAAATACACTTACTAATAAAGATATTGCTCTGCAATCCGCTTTTACATTGTTTCTTACTAAAGGTTTTCTAGCAACAAGCATGGACGACATAGTCGCACATAGCAAAGTTTCAAAAACGAACATTTATTATTATTTTAAGAGCAAGGAGGAGCTGCTGCTCGCTATTGTTAATCAGTTGATAGCACATTACGAACAGCGAATTAATTATATTGTGTCTCAAAATGAGCTCACCGTTCAAGAGAAATTAGAAGCGGTACTCCACATTTTAAGCGATACTATTGAACAAAATAACTACCTTGGCGGTTGTCCTTTCCTGACTCTGTATACACAGACGCCTATTGACGCGGTTGAAATTAGGGATAGAATCAAGAGTTTTTTTGAAAAACAGCTGCATGGTGTTGAATTGATTTTAGCCCAAGGGATTGCACGACAAGAACTAAAGAAAGAGCTGCCCGTTAAACAAACAGCTATGTTGATTGTCTCCTCTATTGAGGGTGCTCTCTTCTTGGCTCAAGCTTCTAACAACCAAGATATGATCAAAAATTTATTTCCTACTTTAGCTTCCATGCTAAAGTAATATTTTTAGATACATTAGTACTAATTAGTACTATAAAATAATAAAGGAGTGTTTTTATTATGAATATCTTCATGACTGGCGGAACTGGTTATATTGGACGTCATTTAATCGCTGAGTTAGCTTCTCAGCATCAGATTTATGTACTTGTACGTCAAAAAAATCGTCTTCTTACCATCATCAATCAACTGGCACCCGATCAACAGAACAACATTGTTCCTGTTATCGGTGATCTAACGCAGCCTCGATTAGGTTTAAGTGATGACAGCTACAAACAATTACTTGCAACTGATCTAATTATTCACGCAGGAGGTCCAATGAATATTGAGTTGAACCTCCTTGAAGCTGAACAGTCTTTCCTCACCCCTGCAAAATCCCTTGTTCGGCTAGCACAGGATATCCACGCTGAAAAAGAATTAAAGCATTTTATCCATGTCGCAGGCTTTATGAGTCCCTATCATGAACAAAATGCATTGTTGGATCTAGATCATTTGCTGGACAATCAACCGCCTTATGAAAAAATGAAGTTTTTAGCCGACTCTTATATACGAAAATCTCTTCATAACATGAGCATTCCCTTATCTACTGTTAATCCTAGTGTAATCGTCGGAGACTCCTTCTCAGGGAAAACAGAACAGATTGGAGGCCTTAGTATCTTAGTCGATGCCGTAAGGCGAAATCTTATGCCGCTTGTTCCAGGCGGCGACAATTATTGGTTACCAATGGTTCATATTGACCATGTGGCTTCGTTTATTTCAAAACTTGTTAACACAGAAGGGTTATCAAGCAATACCTACTATCTTTTAGATTCTAAGCAAGAAAGTCCGTCGATCCGAACTTTCATCAAACTCATGGCACACGAATTGCAGACAACAAAGCCGTTAGGAACTATACCGCTTCCGTTATTGAAAACTGTGCTTAGAATGGGTGCTGATAAGATGCTTGGTATCCCTAAAGAATCCATGAGTTTTCTTGTTAAGTCGGAATTCCCTGTTTACAGTAAATTAGAAATAGAACAAAGGAACGGCAGAAATTCATTCGTAGTTCCGTCCACGCTCCCTTTTATCATTAGTGATTTGGATTATCGGTTAAATCATTTAGGCCTGAATCAAAATGAGCAGAAAGATTTTAGTCAACGAAGAAGGGCTAACTTAGTTTCGCTAGAGAAAGATAGCAATGAAACACCTATTATTTTTCTTCATGGGACGTTCAGCAATGCCGATGCCCTTTTGCCCCTCTCACAATTTTTAAGCGGTTTAAATACTTGGTTCGTAGATTTACCTGGATTTGGGCGTACCCCTTATCACCATAATCCTTCTGTGATAGAAGGCTATGTAGAGAGCATTTCCACTATGATCACTGAGTTGAACAGACCCGTTATATTAGTGGGGCATTCATTTGGCGGATTGATTGCGGCTCAAGTGATGGAACGGCTGCCCTCACTGATCAAACAACTCATTTTATTGCAGCCAGTACTGCATCCTATCCAACCTAAATATAGATTTCGACGTATTACAAGTTTCGTTCTAAAATATATGGAGCCCGCCCGTTTGGAAAAAGAGCTACTTCAAACCAATAGCTTTAGAACATCCAGTCAGTTATTGAGTAATTACGCTCATTCTGTGGTCCGTGATTTAAAATCCCCCCGTATACGCAAAACTAACGCTACGGTCATGTCTTGCTTAACTATATCAAAATCCATCCAGTTAAATCCCGAGACATGGGATAAGAGGAAAATTAAGATACTATGGGGAGATTTGGACAAGGATCATCATGTCCCAAAGCAGTTTGAACACTTGGATATTACACGTATTCAGTACGGTCATCAGTTTCCTGTTGAATCTCCTGAACTAACTGCTCAATGGATTTCTCAAGCTGTAACAGTATAAAGGTTCTTTTGATAGTATTGATGGAGGTGTGATTGTCAACACAAATTCAGACTGCTTTTTTAAGGGCTCGTTTTCTGAACTCAACTGAACTTAAATAACCTAAAGTACCATGAACATGATGATGGTTAAACTGATTCTGTTGCAAAGTTTGAAAAAAGCATAAACAGGTTGGTAAATGCGGAACAATGTTTAGGAAGTAGCTAGTAATTGTTGAAGTTCGTTGTACGTTGAAAAGGCGGAGTCTCTTTGAAGACTTCGCCTTTGTTTATATAGGGTATGAATGGTTTCATAAGCGTGCAGATTTATTTTTCACTTTCCAAATTCGGCGAGGAGTTTAATTATATGATGAAGGTCATGAGCGATTCGATGGATTCTCTCGCTACATTTTTAGACTCCTTAATGCAATTTGGATTATCGTCTCCTTTAATTGTTTTAAAGAGTGAGTTTGAGGAGAAATTGTCGTTCTGATAAAGAGATACGTATTATCCCCCGCTAACAGTAAAAGTTTTTCTTTTATGAGAAAAACCAACAAAATCAATGATTAGTAAACAAAAAAGAACATTGATATTTCAATGTTCTTTTTTGCATCTCTACTTATTAATTAGATTCCTCTTCGAATAGAGTACCCTTACCCCTGATTCCTCTGCGCCTCTCTAAACTCCTCCTTCACCTTCTCTAACAGCCCTTCTTCCGTAATTAATCGATACGCCGTATTCGCTAGTGCTTTTGCGGATGTAATTAACGCTTTATCTCCAAGTTCTGAACGTGCTGCTTCTCTAAATTCATTCGTATGCGCAATTAAGTCATCTGGACCGATTTTAATGTACGGATGAATTGTTGGTACGACTTGACTTACGTTTCCTGCGTCTGTTGAGCCGATGCCAAATCTTTCTTTCCGATTTACGTCTTCACCTTGTAATTCTAGTTCTTCGGCTACGACGTCATTATATGTTTTTGTTACGAGTAGTTCATCGATTTCGTTTTGGAATTGATGGATTTTCACTTTTGCGCCTGTTGCTAACGCTGCTCCTTGTGCGATATTTTTTACTTTTTCTGTTACTTCTGCACATCTTTTTCGCGTTGCTGCACGGATGAAGAACCTTGCTGATGCGTAGTCAGGAATAATATTAGGTGCTTTTCCGCCCTCGGTAATAACGCCATGAATTTTCACATCTGATGGAAGTTGTTGGCGAAGTGCGTTAATACCGTTATAAAGTTGAATTATCGCATCTAATGCGTTAATCCCTTCTTCAGGTGAAGCTGCGGCGTGAGCTGTTTTTCCGTAAAAATGAAAATCAAGTGGATCGACTGCTAGTGAAGGGCTCGTTGGCGCTGTTTTTCCGCTCGGATGAATCATAAGTGCCGCATCAATATCTTTAAATAACCCCGCTTTTACATAACTCGCTTTCGCACTACCATTTGGTCCTCCTTCTTCAGCTGGAGTACCAAACACGACAACTTCTCCGCCAATTTCTTCAAGCGTTTCTGATAATGCGATCGCGGCCGCAACGCTAATTGTGCCAATTAAATTGTGACCACACGCATGACCAAGTCCTGGTAAAGCGTCATACTCAGCTAAAAATGCGATAACTGGCCCTTGTTTTCCTGAACTTTTTCGCGCGATAAAACCTGTTTCATGTCCAGCTATATTGTGCTGCAGCTGAAACCCTGCACTACCTAGTAATAAACTTAACGTTCTTGATGCGTAATACTCTTGGTTACCAATCTCCGGATTCGCATGAATATCGTGACTTGTTTCTATGTACTTTTCCTTATTTCTTTCTATACTCTCTTCAATTGTTTTTCTTTGTGACGTTACTCCAGTCGCTCCCATTTCTCTTCCCCCTTATATTTTCACATAAAAAAGCCTCTTTCTAAAAGATAGAAAGAGGCTTCTGCATTTACAGTCAAAATGAGCTTCTTTCTTATCTTTCAAGTTACCTTGCTGGAATTGGCACAGTATTCATAAAAGAATCCGCTGCCGAGGTGTCATAGGGCCAGTCCCTCAACCTCTCGTGATAAGAATTTTCATAAGATTATATTAAATTATATTCATTCTATGCTCATTCCAATTAAAAGTCAAGGAATTCCTATCCGAATTTACCGAGTATCTAAAAATCCTTTTAACACACCAATTGTTTCCGGTGCTTGTAATCTTGCACATACGTACGGAAATTCCATACTACCTTCAAACATCATTTGAGATGTGAGCGGTGCTCCTGCCCAAAAGATTTCATCATCGATTACGATAAACGGGAATGCTTTATTTTGTCTTTGTAACTTTACATTTTTTAACGGAACTGGTCCATCACTATACACTGTTATTTGCGCATTTGTACGCATTAACGCTTGCCAGACTCGCTTATCCACTTGCTTTGTACTTGGAAGTGAAATAATAATTTTTCGTTTTGCGGCTAAAATATCTTTCAATAACCCTTTCGGCTCTTCAAGATTCATTTCCATAAACCAGCGTAAACGTTTCGAAATTTTCCGCTCCCACAATTGTCTTGATGTCGTACGATCATACACATCTCCGTGACGTTCTATATGAGCTGTTAATTGTGATAACGCTTGTTTTCTCGAAAGGTTTTTACGCATATAATGACAATCTGATAATTGAATGAACTTCCCTCTCGCCCTTGTCACTGCAACGTTGACGAGGCGATGATTTTTATGGTCAAAGAATAACACGCCAGGTCGTTCTTGCGGATAACTATCAACCGTATCAAATATCATCATATCTCTTTCAGAACCTTGAAACTTATGAACCGTCGCCGCTAAAACTGGTATGTTTTGATATTTCGTTCTCTGCAACATTTCTCTAATACACGTTGATAAAAAGCGGGATTGTGCCCTGTAAGGTGTAACAACACCGATCGATTGAACACCATCTAACAGTCCGATTAACATCATTTGCATCGCTACTAAACCAGACATAATGTTAAATCGAGAACCAGAAGCAGCGTCCTTTAACGAAAAGGCTCCCATTAAGCTTGTATCAAATAAAACACTTGCCTCATTTGCGAACGGTTGCAATCGCGCAAGTTCTTTACGCTCTGAAACAGACGGATGGTCATATACTCTATTTTTATAAATAAATGAATTTGTAAACTTAGATATATCCGCATGCATACGTCTTTGTTCCTGCAACATAAATAGGTTCGGATGTGCTTCTGATTTATTGACAGAATCAACAATCCCAGCATGGTAAAACATATCTTCCCCAAGCCATTTTCGAACGAGTTCATGGTTCGCCATCGCAATTGGAGGTAACTGTAAAAAGTCCCCACAAACGACGATACGTTTTCCAAGTGAAGCTGCTAATGCAATTTGCGGAACATATGCCATACTCACTTCATCTACGACAACTAAATCAAATGTACGCTCATAAATAAGTGAATCAATGGCACATTTCGATAAAGTCGCACCGATTACTTTCGCATTTTCAATATATTCTTTTTCTACTTCTTTAATTTTCGCTTTTTGCTTTCGAAGATCACTTTCAATCTCTTGTATACGCTTCTTATCAGCAGAAGTCGCTTTATATGATAAAATCTTTTCACGAAGATCTTGTCGTGTTTCCTCTAAATAGAGTCTTTCTTCTCCCCATGATCCGTTCGTGGTTTCAACTAGCTTCGACGTAAGTAATGTTTCATGATTTCTTATATGTTCATGTTGACTATAACCGTAACGAACAATTTCGCCAGGTGTCCATTTCTTTTTCTTCTCAATTTGCTTCGTTACTTCACTCATTAATACGTCTACTGCCGCATTACTATGAGCTAATACAAGTACCGATTTTCCTTTTTGATAATGCGCCGAAATAATACGTGATAAATTGTAAGACTTCCCTGTTCCAGGGGGTCCCCACACGTACGTTGTCGGATTGTAAAATGAACGATATGCCAATTCATTTTTCGGATTTTTCATCTTCTCAATATGTTTCGGACTGCTCGTCCCATCAACAAGACGCTTTATACGATTACGTTTTAACTTATCTTTATGTGCCTCTTTCAATCGCTCTTGTAGCTGCTCTAACAATTGCCACGGTTCACTGTATAAAACAGCTTCTCGTATTTCACCTTGTATATAATCATTTAATTTCAGTTCTATTTCTAATCCATGTACAGATAATACTTCTCCTGTCGCTTCCTCACCATCAAACTCAATTCGAATTGGTGAACCTTCCGGTAAGCTTACTTCCGATATGAGCTGAAATACGTATACTGTACTTTCATAATCTGTATATAAAAAACGACCGTTCATGATAGAAATTTTACTACCACCTATCGTTTTCCAATGTTTAATTTCATACGCTAATGCATAATGCCACTCTTTCATCGTTGCCGATAATGAAGGAGTTTGAGTAGGTGTATTCATCGTATAATCTCCTTCCTTCTCCCCAAACATACTTTCTCACTATACCATATAACACGCTAAAATTTGTAAGGTTTTTATCTTGCTTATTTTCTTAATTTTCAATAACATATTGTGTATAATTTTCAGAAAGAAGGAATCTACATGCCAGTTAGAAGAATCGAACACGTCGGTCTTATGGTCGCAAACTTAGAAACATCTATTTCATTTTATGAAGAAGTAGTCGGCTTACAGCTCATTAAACGTATGGGTCACCCGAATCCCGACTTAAAACTCGCTTTTTTAGGTGTGGAAGAATCGAAGGAAACGATACTTGAATTAATTGAAGGCTACAACCCTTCTCTTCCGGCAGAAGGAAAAGTACATCACATTTGCTTTAAAGTGGATTCATTAGAAGATGAAATCAAAAGACTACAGAAACACAGAGTAACCTTTTTACTAGGAGAAGAAATTGAAACATTACCAGATGGAACACGTTACATATTCTTCGCTGGTCCTGATGGAGAATGGATTGAGTTTTTTGAAACGGAGAGATAAAGTAAGACTTTAAGATAGAAAAAGAGCCGGAATTCCGGCCCTTGTTTTTATAAGTGCACATCCAGTAACAATGAAACATACCTCCAACCTGAAAATTCACCAAGATTAGAAAACAATCATTTTGTTAGGAGGAGAGAATGATAAATACAATCTATAGTCTTGTTTTTTGGATACTTATACTCTTTCCAATCCTTTACGTAATCAAGATAAAGCATTGGAATTTAAAAGTAGTTGCCGTATTTATTGGAAGAATTCTATTAAGTATTATCTTTTTCATAAATGGAATGATGTGAGGGCTGCAACGGGATTGGATAGAGCCTCCCTATGAAACAGAATGGGATTTCTTTATAAAGTCTTTATTAAACGGGAAAACTGATGCACTTATACACTTGTTACTTCTCATTATTATCATTACCTTGGATTTAGTCATTACATTTTATTATATTAATAAAAAGAAATAGAATATTCTCTCCTATTTCTTTTCTTAATGTGATGCTACCCCATGCCCATCAAGCTAACCAAGTAACTTACTAAATATGAAACAATCCTTGGTTCAAAACCAACAATTGATAGAAAAATAGGCATACTAAAGAAGCCTATTAAAATGTGATTTTTTCGCTAGGCAGCTTGTCTATC
>NZ_WIPE01000069.1:61978-62129 GCF_009760835.1 Bacillus sp. EE-W1
TCTTCTTTTCACGTATCGCTTGGTTTTTCAGACGTATTTGTGTTTGATCATCGGTTAAACGATGGATAATGACACGTGCTGGAAGTTTCTGATTTTGGCCAATGTATGCCTCAGGGATTTCCATCGTTTCACCAGGGATTAGACCAGACAA
>NZ_WIPE01000069.1:62139-62459 GCF_009760835.1 Bacillus sp. EE-W1
GATGACATTTACGACCGTTCTTTTTGAGCAATAGATAAAGACGATGCAAAATTTTTAAAAGCTCTTCTGTGCCAATAGCTATCGCTTGAAACAGTAACGGAAAGTAACCTTTAATCATATAAATCGCTTTATATTCACTCAGCTCTTGCTTTGTTTTTTCAAGCAGAAACTGTCGCATTTGAAACATCGTGGAGGAACAGAGGAGAATGCTAATTAATTGTCCATATAAATGGCACTCTAGGCGTTCTCTTTTTATATTTTGGCATTCATTAATTTCAAAGAATGACTCCCACGTTTTAAACAAAATTTCAATCTGCCAA
>NZ_WIPE01000069.1:62652-64635 GCF_009760835.1 Bacillus sp. EE-W1
CTTGATATAAATGCGTGTATTCAACTTCAACCGCGAGATATAGTAAGTCTCTTTATCATGAATGGCTTGTAAGTCTCCTAAATCGAAGTAACCAAGATCACGTAAACACAAGTCGCCTGCTTCTACGGTTTTAAGACAGATGGTACCGTATGTTTTATCATTGTTTTTTCCTGGTCCAAGCTGCACGTTAAGGAATTGACCATTAAGTAAATCATATTCCGATTGGATTTTCACGCCTGCCTTATTACTACTCCGACCTGAACCTTGATAGTTAGTGGCGAATTGATCGGGCAGTTGAAACACTGTTGCATCTAGAATACGGATACGATTGAAAGTAGAGATTATATGTGCAGAAAGTGAGTGATTTGAACAGAGTTTTTGTGTGAGAAGAGAAGTAAAAACTTCTCGAAGAAATGCGACAGCTGCTGGATTAAAGCGTTGATTCAGTCCTTCTGGACTTATGAGTGTAGCTGTATTTGCATAAAGCTGACTACATAATTAAGTGAGAGAATCACTTGCTACATGTTGACTAATCCAGATACATAAAGCAGCCAAATCAAGCGCGCCATACTTACTTTTACGTTTTCCAAAACCTGTCTCTTGTGCAAGTTGTTGAAGAATATGTGGAGATAGATATCGCTGTATTTCTTTAGCGAACAACTGAAATTCATCCTGAATTGATAGAGTCATAAAAGAACGCCATCCTTTCTCTGTATTTCTACAAAAAGAATAGCGTTTTTTTTCTTTACGGATACACTTTTTTAGCTTGATACCGATGTTTTATGTCTCTCAATCAATTGAAGAACCTCAGCCATTTGTTTAAATAATTAATATCCCAAAATATCTACTTCAGCTGCTGAAGCAAATCCATTCTGTCCATTTGTTACTTCTACTTTAACATATTTTGCAGTAACAGGATTAAATGTTGCATTTTTCTTATTACTATTATTTTCCCATGTTCCTGATGATATTTTGTCATACTTAACGCCATCTACACTCGTATAAATATTGTAAGTTAAAATACGGCCATTTTCTGACCCATCTTGCCTTGGAAGATATGCCAATTGTGAAATGGTACGTGTATCACCAAGTTCTAGTGTCAAATTGTAAGGATATTGATTTGGTGTCCAACTACTATGCCAAAATGTATCTGTCTTTCCATCTATCGCCTTACTAGCTGAACCCGTTGATTCCTCACTATTTGCACTTGCTTTCATTATTTTTTTAGACAATACAGCAAGTGGTTTAACAGGTTTAGCATCCGTCGCTTCCCAGATAGGGGCAATTAATGTTGGATGATTCAAAGCTTCGATTTTTTGTCGTGTTTCTGTTGATGCTTTCAGCCCCCATTGATCAAAGAAAGGAAGTAAATTTTGTTTTGCTACCTTTGAAGTATTGTAAATAAATGCTTGTATTTTATCTTCGTCCGTTTTTGGAAGTTGATCCTCTGGTAACTCTCGATATAGTTTGTGGAGATTTGGATAAAAATCATCACCATATGCTAAATGAAGCTGCCAAAGCATAACAAGTTTTACAAACAGGTCGTCAATGTTTTTATATTCTTTATTCGTTTGTTTTAAGTAAGCAAAAGCTCTATTATAATCTCCCTCTGTATCTAAACGTGTTGGTTGATTTGGGTATATTTTCTTGAATGCAGCTAAAGAATATAGATTAACAGTGACTTCACCCATACCTCTTAAATCATTCCAAGTCCATGGATATTGTTGTCGTGCATGTCCCGCTTCATGCATTTGTCCCCATCCAAACTCATTGACATTTAAAGTACTTTTGATTGCTTCACCAGCAGTCGTAAAGACAGCTCCATCCCAACTTGCATACATCCCCCAACTTTGTGCGTTAGGGTTTTCTACAAAGGCCCAAATGCGACGAGTTGAGCGATGTAAAGGATTAGGCTCTGTTTCAGATAGCCCCGATATCCTATCTTGCGCTCGAATCATTTCATCATACTTATTTAATAGTGGC
>NZ_WIPE01000069.1:64784-65077 GCF_009760835.1 Bacillus sp. EE-W1
TCTAATCTTTTGCGTTCCTGATACTGTAATTGTAACCTGTTCATTAGGTTTCACATATATGCCTGTTGGCATATAATTTTTTTGCTCACCTCTTTTTTCTCTTTTTGCTTCATCCCAAAAACTTCCTGTACCAGGAAGGTCAAACTCTCTTTGTTCAAATTGAGTTGCAGTTTGTGCAGTTTCAGCATGTACATCTAAATTGTTTGACATAATAGGTGCAAATAACGTGGTTGCTAAAATAACGGATGTCGCAAGCACTTTTATTGGCTTTTGTAACCTGCCGTTCTTTTTTC
>NZ_WIPE01000069.1:65087-65310 GCF_009760835.1 Bacillus sp. EE-W1
AGTTACAGTTAGTACTGCTCGTTCTGATTTTAATTGTACCGCATGTGCATTTGGATAGTTGTTCATCATGGCAATCCAGTCTGCTTTTGTGTGTTTCCCTAATACAAAGAAAGGAATCGGACTACCGCCTTGCGTTACTTGCACCTTAACTGTTCCTGTGCTTTGAAAATTATCTAACCCCAATACGCCGCCGTTTGGTGAAGAGATGGTATTAGAGCCAGGT
>NZ_WIPE01000069.1:65320-69533 GCF_009760835.1 Bacillus sp. EE-W1
GTTTGTTTAAAAGTAATAATGATTTTTACTCTTAGAGGGAGTTAGTATTCTTAGGTGATAGATATGGGGTACCGTCACATAATCATCAAATTGAGATATCAGTTGTTTCAAAACGAGCCGAACTTACATAAATAACTATCAATAGATAAAAATTTCATTCTGGGGGTACTGCAAAATATTAACTTGATGGGCATGTGGTGCTACCCCAAATATAAGTATTGAGTCAATGTATTCATCTTAAAGCGTAAAAAAAGACACAATGGAAAGTGTCTTTTTTACGTTGACATGCTATAAAAGAAGATGTAGTGATTAATCATAGTTTGTTGGATTCTTCTTGGTTGATAGTAGTATAACATTATCATTAGCGATTTTAAATACAATTATTCATATATAAAAATTTCATTACATTAAGTTTGTAGCTATGTTTTTTCTTCTTATATATGGTGCATAACTTAAAATTGTATAATGTCCTTCCATAAATCCTCCCTCATTGAAGTAGAAGGAACATCTATACTAGGAAACAAAAAACAAAAAAGGAACATTTTAATAATAGAACTAGATTTTATAGTAAAATAGATACCATGGTATGAATGTACGTTTTACATATGAGCCCAATGAACCATATGTTTATAGAATTGAGAAAGAGCTTAAAACAACTAAGTTACATATGTTAAGACAGTAATACTTCAAGCTGTATAGTTGGAAACGTCAGGAACTTAAATGATTTAAGATTCAAACTATATAAAAGATAAAGTATATGACTAAGGAAAAGAAGGTTTTGTAGTGTACTGCACATTCAAGAATTAATTCTTACGTAGGGAGTGCTTATATGAAAAGATTGAAACATGTAATATTGCTAGTATTATGCTTCTTATGTCTAAGTGGTTGTAATCAAGAAAATGGAGCTGAGGTAAAAGAATATATTAAAAAAAAACACGGTATTGATGTTGTTGTAACAGATTGGAGCCCGATAAATGAAAATAATGGTGGTAATACATACCATACTGTGCAAGAAAAAAATAACAAATATCTAAAATTCCGAGTAAAGGTACAAGGTCTCCTCTATTCATATCCAGTAGGTGATGAATACCAATATGAAAAAAAAACATATGAGGAATATAAGAAATTCAAACCAACACTAGAAGAAATGAAAAAATTAGGCTACGTGGAATCTGAAACGGAAAATGCTCTTCAATATATTTTAGATAGTAAAGATCCAGATGAAGGAAAACCAACTAATGAATTATTATTAACTTTGCAAATGAGTAACGAGATTGACTTTAGCCAATTGGATTCAGTAGAATTAGATCGTTTATATGCTCTATTTCAACTCATTCAGAAGAATAATAAAAAGATAACAGAACTAGAGATTAAGGATCAAAATGGTGAATCTTTAGGCGGACCTTTTAAAAATGTACAAAATATAATAACAAAAGAAGAACTGTTACAAACAATGAAATCTAAGATGTCAGATGCCATAAACAAATATTAGGAAAATCGGATTAGAACGCACACCAAAGTAGAAGAAAGATTACATGAAATGCAAAACGATCGATTTGCATTTCAAAGTATTACTTATTCAAGTTGAGATGATGAGG
Source organism: Bacillus sp. EE-W1 (assembly GCF_009760835.1). Taxonomy (NCBI): domain Bacteria; kingdom Bacillati; phylum Bacillota; class Bacilli; order Caryophanales; family Bacillaceae; genus Bacillus; species Bacillus sp. EE-W1. Next base: position 66,919 of record NZ_WIPE01000069.1, read on the forward strand.
ATAGTCGAAAATATTTAGTGACTTTAGTTATAAATACCACCAATAATATATTTGAAAACACTCCCCTTTTAATTGAGGATTTAATCAAAGTAACTACAATCCTTAAAGAAGAACTATATAATAAAAACTTTAACATCTATTTAACCAATAAGACAGGAACAATAAATAAAAATTGGTTATCGTCAAAAGAAATCAAAGAAGCAAATAACATCGAAGATCTTGTAAAAGAAAGAGATCTTGCGAATTAAATTTAAAGTCCTTTTCATGTTTGTTATTTGATGCGAATGCACAATATTTCGAAGTCTCAACCCAGGCTAAAAATCCCATGTATTTTTGAAAGAAAACCGCTTATATTTTCATTTTGAAGTATTTACTTTTCATAGCTTGATGGTGATGGGGTAGCGCCCTCAAGCTATGATTTTTAATTCCCCCAGAACGAAAACTTTATGCATCATTGACTACTGATAATGATGCTTTATGTAGATCACACAGTTAGATAGGGATATGCAGCCTAGAACAAAGGAAATCTGAAAAACAATAACAAAAACAGTCCTTTTATCAGGTCTTTTCTTGCATTTTCTCTGCTATACTCCTTTAAAAACAACTTAAGTCATACAACCTTCGTTATTCCTAGTTACTAAATAATAGTTTTGTTCATAATTTTGCAACATGTATAGACAGGTATATACGTTACAATCAACTTAGCAAATTACAAATAAATTTGCATTTCCTGTGCCCCTTACCTCCCAGTAAGGGGCGTACCCTTTTATAAATAATTATTTCAATACAACTTTTCCACAGTACTTTCACGTCTATTTCACAAATATAAGAATTCTCATATGTTCGACTTGGTACAACCTTTTCCAAGGAACTATATGCCGATACACGAATCCCTATTTATATAGGGATTTTTTATAAAGGAAGAATTCAAAAAAAGAAGGAGATTCCCCCTTCTTTTTTGAATTACGTGTCCCTTATTATTTACTATAACCATGATTCAGTTTCGTTAACTTTTCATTAATGTGAAAAATTCTTACTCTAATATCTTTAATACCAGATGCTTGAAGTCTATTCTTGTGCATTTCGGCGTATTTTTCAGCATCTTGTTTTTCTTCAAATACATAGATGCCTCCTGCTCCTTTCGTTTCTTGATTCTCCGTCCATATTTTCCAATGGAATCCTTCTTCTTCATTAATACTTTTTGCTAAATCCAAAAATGCTTTTTCCATTTCTTCACCAAAAGGACCTTCAAACGGAAAATCAACTTGCAATAAATATGCCATTTTCACTCACTCCTATGTTCAATATTTTCAATTCGAATGCATACAGTTTAACGGCCTTAGGTTATGTTTTTAAAAAAACAGCCATTCCTTAGTGAAACGGCTGTTTTCGTAATTCATTAAAAGCTCCCAGATTGCGGTATATATTTTTAAATATTATTTTGTTTTTTTGACTTGATTATAATAAAAGATGAACTTCGCGATTCGTTTATTAAATCTGGCATTTTCTCTATCCCTGCCAAAGTTGCTTGTGGTTCGATTATTTTATCCAGAGAAAGCCCGTGTTCAATTAAAGTATATATTAATGTGGCAACAGTTCTATGGTCAACTACCTCCACTGAGGTGACACGTTTCAGTGGGGGCTTGAGTTAGAACGCTAGGTCTTTTCATCTATCGCTAGACAGTTGACGCTCTAGCATTCATGCCACCTTATGGTAGCACCCCAAGTATGTTTTTGGTTGGTACTGGCAACGAACTATTGTTTTCCCACTTGCACCACCCTTTCGAAAAAGAGCAATTCTTCCTTATGGAAGAAGCCACCACTCAGATGAATCCGGCGTGTGCTACAAGCCCCGACAAGTCGAGTACACATGGATGGTTGACGCACCCACTAAGCTATGCGCGAAGCAACAGCCTTACGTTTTTGCACTTCTAATAGAATCGGCGTTTTCACTTTGAGATTGTCATCCAATTCTACAACTCTTGATTTTTCCAATGTATTCAATGCACCATTAATATCAGCATGGATACATGTTCCTGCCTTACTTTGGTACAGACCACGAGTGATTCGTTTGCCACTAAAGTGATAATGCGTCCTCTCATCCTTAGACCAAACTGGAACCGGATCTTTATCTAGAAAACTAGCTTTTGAAGTATAACTTTCTTCTTGTTTGAAAAATCGTATACCTTCTTTTATACATTTATTCTCAATCGCTGCAATCAGTTTATGAAACGGGATTTGAACAAATTGTTGATTATTCTTTTTTCCCATATCTGATTTTTGTTTCCAGCCAGCGTTATACCCTACGACAACCGTATCTATGCCAAATGCTTTCACTTTTTTGAACAGCAGGCCTACCGTTTGTGAAATGTAACCATTTATTTGTCTTTCCCGTTTATGCCAAAGTGCAGCCATTCTATTCGTTACAACGTATTTTGAAATTCCATTTTCAATATTTTTCTGCTGGAGATTACGTATCATTTTGTTGAAGTATTGGTTTATGGATTTTAATTTTTTTCCATCAATTAAGAAAGTATCGCCTGTATTTGTCACGCAACTTACTAATCTGTCTACACCTAAATCACAACTCAAAGCGTTACTCGTAGTCGTGGATG
>NZ_WIPE01000069.1:69543-69706 GCF_009760835.1 Bacillus sp. EE-W1
ATTAATATCAGCATGGATACATGTTCCTGCTTTACTTTGGTACAGACCACGAGTCATTCGTTTGCCACTAAAGTGATAATACGTCTTATCATCCTTAGTCCAAACTGGAACCGGATCTTTATCAAGAAAACTAGCTTTTGAAGTATAGCTTTCTTCTTGTTTT
>NZ_WIPE01000069.1:69716-71806 GCF_009760835.1 Bacillus sp. EE-W1
TTTTTTTCTGAATGCCACATTCATCGGAATCATCCAATACCCGTTCTCATCTACTTTTGGAACTTGATAGATTTCAATGATTCGTTTGTCAGTTGAACGAGAATAATTCGGAAACTTAGGACGCCCTGTGAACTTCTCAGGATTTTCCTTCCACTTTTCCATTGTTTTAAAAAAGCTCTTTATTTCTGCATATAAGGCTCTACGAATCGCTTGAACAGAGTTTGATTGAATGCCCCAGTAGTTCATATCGGCTTGCATGGCGGTGTCCACTTCTTTTACAGTAGCCATTTTATTATGATTCAAATAACTTTGTTTAATCGTGTACAACCCAACATTTCGCAATGCTTTTGAGCTATGTGACATGCGCTGCAGTAAACGAAATTCTTTAGCTGTGAGACCAGCTCGTCCAATATTCTGTTTCTGGGTGAATCGTTGTATTGTTTCTCTTTTCTTTTGTTTACGTAATACTTTCACTGCTTTCTTTCTAGCCATTGTTTTCACCACCTTTCTTAGAGAGTTCATTAAAATTAATTTTGACAATTCAACATTTGGAACGAAATGTAAAAATAGTCTTCATCGTAATTCCGTTTGGTGCAAGTAACCGAATGATTATTATTATCCAATTTCGTTGTCTTACGATATATTCCCTCCTTATCTAAGAGCAGATTGTATCGTAAGACAAAAAGAAACAAATATTGGCCCCGGGAACATTGTTATGAACGAAACAAATGAGTTCAGCCTACCTTCTGACGGCAATTCATCTCCACCTGAATTGTTGGGTTTCACCCGTAACACAAATCAGATGGAGTCTTCTTGCCGAAAACGATAAATAACCACACTATCGTCAACAAACCAGTTGTGTACTCTGATTCCTTCTTCTTGATAATTATCTAATGCCCAGTGTGATTTATTACCATCCTCAGTTTTTATCCAATGGTTGCTTCCTTTGCGAGCTGTTGCTATTGGATGTTCGGTTGAAAAGATAGCACAATTTTAATTATGATTTTGATTTGAACAATGCGTTCTGAGACACTACTCTTCTTCTAAAATAGCGTAATAATATTCATCCCACCATTCATTTCCATGGGGTATACACTTCCTGAAATATCCTTCTCTTCTCATTCCAATTTTCTCCATCACTCGATATGACGGGGTATTTTGTGGCTGACATGTAGCTATAATTCTATGTAATTTCATTTCCTTAAACCCATATTTTAATGTAGCTTGTGCTGCTTCAGAAGCATATCCTTTATTGAAATATTTAGGATTGAATACCCACCCAATCTCATAAGTATGCTCACCAAAATATTTATGAAAAACAATATGACCAATCAGAATATTTTCATCTACCAGTATCACAGGAAAGTTCTCTGCATTTTCACCCATATTTCTATTTACAAAGTTTCTTGTATCTTCTTCAGTAAAAACTCCTTCGGGTATGTATTTCATAACATTGCTATCTGATGTATACTCATGGACAGCTTGCCAATCTTTGAACTCAAAATTTCGTATTAATAATCTTTCTGCTCTTATAAACATTTACTTTTCTCCTCTCAAAAAATCGTTTCTTTATTTCAAATCCACATTCAACCCTTAAACTAAAAAGAACTTGTAAGAATCTCTGCAAGTTCTTTTTAGTTTAAGGTGAATATATGAGACAAACAAACTATCTTACAGATTCTTTATAGAAACTACAGGAACAGTACTTTGACAAATATATCATATAACAAATATTAACATTTGTATATTTTCGAAAATTGCGTCAATTAAGAGTGGAAATAGCTTTTTCTTAACTATTCTTAATTTCGTTTACTATTAACTTCATTCTTATATGGTTTAAAATCGAATACATATTTTTCTGCTGGCCAAATATCATCAATGTTGACAGGTGTTGTTTGAATGTGTGCATTATGAATAAATACAGTTAATTCTTTAGGTAATTCAATTTTATTTTCACACCTAAGTAAATATTCATTTACAGCTCCATTTACATAAAAATGTTGTATTGCTTTTTTTACTAATTCATTCATAAATGAATCCTTTCTTAACCCATTTTCAAATCATATCCCCCAGATTTGTGTGAAGATTTT